>JACOXQ010000079.1 GCA_016182285.1 Candidatus Kaiserbacteria bacterium | reverse complement strand
TATCTGATGATTAAGAATCACCCATTCCAAAACGGGAACAAAAGAGTTGCAGTCATTACACTTTATTACTTTCTCCACATGAATAATCGCAGACTGAAAGTCGGTAATCGTAGGTTGTACGAATTTGCTAAAGAAGTAGCCGCGAGTGAGGCAACGGACAGGGAACGCGTCGTAGCCGATATACGATCTTTCATTGTGGAGTTTTCTGAGAAAGAAAAGGTAGATTAGCCCGTTCTGAGTTTTCTTATGCGAACGATTTCAGACGCTCGGCGATGCCTAAGAGCGGGAGTATGATTTCTTCCTGCGTTGCACGGTTGCGCAGGATGGCAGAGCCCTCCAGCGCCTCTTTGCGTCCCATGATGAGTAAATACGGGCTGTTACGCCGTTCTGCGAGGTGGAGCTGTTCAGTGAGTGATTCAACGCCTATGTCTTGTGTCAGAGAGACGCGCGCCTTGCGGAAGTCTTCGGCGAGCCGGATGGAGATGCGCTTCGCATCGTCGCCGATGTGGACGAACGAGAAACGCAGGCGCGCGGGAGGAGTATTTTTCGCCACGATTCCTTCACTCGCTATCTGTAGGACCGCGCCGGTCGCGCATACGGGCGCGGAGGGGAAGAAATGGCGCGCGAGGTCGTTATAACGAGAACCCCACGCTACTCTGCGGCCGCCGACGCATATTTCAAAACAATTATCGTTCCATGCCGAGCCGCGGCTGATGAGAGTGCGCCCGAGCTCGTAAGGCGTCTCCGTCATTTCCAAGTATTCCAGCAAGTCTTCAAATCGCTTCCGGCTCGCGTCCGAGAGATGTTCGGTCGGTGCCGGCAGGTCGTCTGCGACATCAAGAAGAATTGCCGTCTCTGCGGCGAGAAATACATCCTGCTTGGAGTGCGTCACGCATTCTTCAGGGAGAGTACAGGAACGTTTCTTAAAAAAATTGGACAGTTCGCGCGCGTAGCGCGCGCGAGTTTCTTTGTCGCCCATTGAGTTAACGCGTACAATCGGCTCTTCGTGAAATAAGTCGCGCACAAGAGCGATGAGCGCTCGGATTATGACGGCGTCCGCGATCGCGCGGTCAGAGCCGAGAGCATGGAACTGCACGACGGCTTTTTTTTGCACCGAGCGTCCCGGCGCGATGTTCGTGTGCCAGATGAAGGACGGCTGTCTTTGGGTAGGAGCGCAGGCGGCGTTCCGGCAGTGCTTCAAGAATCCGGCGACCGTTTCGGCGACAGAGTCGAGAGCGAGCGCGGCCACCGCTTCAGGGTAACCGGCTTGCTGGCGCGTTCTCCCGACGCTTCGCCGGCCGGCGTAGGAGGTAAGAGAAGTGAGCGGAGTGAATCCGTAATATTGTCCGACTGAGCGCGCTTTATTCAAAATTTCTTCGGCCGGAATAGTGTCGCGTATCATGGTTAATAAGTTGCCGCACCGGGAGAAAACGCGCTCTTTGATATCGGCAGTAAGCGCAGGTCGACTCTGCCGATGATATCCTTCCTCGGCAGAGGCCCCCAGATTCTGCTGTCCGAGCTGTTTGGCCGATTGTCGCCCATGACGAAATATTCTTCATGATTGAGCGAGATATCCTTTGTGTATGTCGCATCCTCGTTTACGGTATACGGTTCGTCCAGAGTCAGTTTTTCTCCGTCTGCGGTCGTTACGGTAACCGAGCCGCGATTAATGGAGACGGTTTCGTTCGGCAGACCGATGATGCGCTTGATATAGAATATTGACGGGTCGCCCGGATAGCGGAAGACGATGACGTCTCCGCGCGAAGGATCTTTGAAGTTGTATATGAACTCGTCTATTATCAAATAATCCAAGTTTTCAAAAGTCGGATGCATAGAATCGCCGTCAACGATAAACGGCGAAGCGACGAAAACACGAATCGGTATTACGACAACGACAACGAGAAACGCTAATGTGAAAAGATCCTTCAGCAGACCTTTCCAAGTGTCGGACATGCGGGCATTGTACGCGCTTGTTTGCAGAGCGCAAGCCTTTTGATGACTCTTATCTTTTGGTACAGCCGGTGATATACTAAAAGCAATGACGACTACTCATCCGCGTCCATATCTGAATGCAAAATTACTTAACCGCGAGCGTAAAGTGAAGGACAGAAGTGAAAAAGAACACATACGCGGTGGTACCAAATCACTCAATCACGGTATTGATGTTGATGCTGTCGCTGGTATTGATGCA
>JACOXQ010000062.1 GCA_016182285.1 Candidatus Kaiserbacteria bacterium | reverse complement strand
TACAGCAAAAGCATGCTTTGCCTTATACCCAATGAAGAATGCGGCAATGACAGTCGGAACAGTTACAACCCAGCTCGTAACAAAGATCACTGGTAGAAGATCGAAAATGAGATCAACCATGGTTCCTCCAGTCCGACATAGCTTCAAAACATCTACGGAAAGGTTAGCATATTAAGTATAAGCGTGTCAATAAAAAAATCTCCATGACATTTTCTATATTTCAGCAAATTCGATAGTACTACAGATGAAAAAATGGCTTAAAATATAGAAAATCTGTGAGGGGCATCATTAAAACAGTAAAGGTGTCATGGGGCGTGGGGTATGGGAGAGTCATGTCTTTCCCCTTTTATCACGACAAGCGAGGAGCCTGCCCGCAGTGCTACAGTGTTGCAGGCGGGCAAAGTGAAAAAGTAAAACACTTTTTCACTAACTCCCTGCGAAGTCGTAACATAGGTTAATACCGCGGGGCTTTGCCACGCGTGAGTACGAGCGCCCGCCCTGGGCGGGCGGTATTATTACCCCGCGGCTCTGCCGCGGGGGACTATATACGCGACGACCGCTCGTATATAAGTCGTGTGCAATGCAAAGAAAAAGCCCGTTGATGTTATCGCGGGGCTTGGGTGAGGTTTTACTTCAAGAGCGGCGCGATTCTGTTTGCGCCGTTAACAAATCGCGTCCGCGACCTGTAACCCGGGTCAAGAGGCGAGTCGGGCTCTGTTGCCGCGAACATTGCGACAAGTTTTCCTATGGTAAGCGCCTGAAGACTAGAGATAAGATCCCTTTGTTGTTTAAAGAGCCGTTTTGCGATGAAAATGTCCGCGAAGTCTGGCAGAGGTTCGCTGTTTCTTGCGAAAGTAAACGACCACTCGGCGCTGAACCACGGGATATAGAGCGCGGAAGTTAGGTGGCGTGAGAAATTCTTTGAAACGAGATTCAGAAAACCCTGATGCGCCGTCTTTGTGTTCTGCGCGTTTTCTCCGGACTGCATCGCGAGGATGCCGTTTGGCGCAAGACGGGCGGAAATCAGCGCAAAAAATTCAATCCCTAGAAGATGCGCGGCGCTCTCGCTCTCGTTCGGGTCGGTGATGTCGGAGATGATGATGTCGTATTGCGCGAGGTCTCGCTTGAGAAATGCAAGCGCGTCCCCAACCGTGATGTCAAGCTTTTTTGAATATCTCCGCGCGTTTTCCCAGAGGGAAAAAAGGTGAAGCTGTGTCAATTCTACGACCTTTTTATCCAAGTCAACAATCGTGATGCTTTGAACCCGCGGGTCATGCGCGGAAAAAGACGCCGCCGCGCCATCGCCGCCGCCAAGTATCAAGACGCGCCTCGGATTTGGATGCGCCAAGAGCGCCGGAAGAATCATCGCTTCCGTATAGAGCCAGCCGTCCCGCTCGGAGATTTGCGGGAAGCCATCAAGAACGAGAACTCGCCCGTGTTTTCTTGTGTCAAAAATCTGAATGTGCTGATACGGGCTTCGTTCGTCGGCAAGAACGCGTGAGACTTCATGGTGATGGATGCTTCGCGGCGCGTCGTAATGGTCCGCAAAGTAGAGTTTCCCACATAGGGTTGCGACAGTCTCTTTTTCATGCACAGGGAATCCCCGATAGTGGTTCAGAAACCGACTCTTTTGCGAGTATACATTGTTTTATTGGCGTTGGCAAGTCCCCCGACTGACTCGACCCACCGCTAGACTTGACTTTTTTTGTGGTTTTGATATACTATAAATAGACCGTGAAGGGTGCGGTCGTGGAGTGGTTCTTTTCATAAAAAGAGGTCGTATGAAAAAGACCATCAAATTCGCTGGGACGTTGGTGAGCATCATCATGCTCCTCGCAGGGCTTCTCGGACTGGCGATAACCCGGAGCGCCCATGCCGAGGAACTCACCCCTGCATTGACAGCAGGACAGGTGACCTTCCAGATGAATCGGCTCGATTCGGTACGCGCATTCTGGGCGCGCTACTATGGGGGGCAGGTCTTGTCCTACCGCGAGAGCGGCGAGGAGGATCTCCAGGACTCCATCGCCCGCTGCGTGCTCGCCTACGTCAAGTACAAGATGAAGCGGCTGGATACGGTGATCCTCTACGCCGGGCGCGAGCCGGGCGACGAGACGCACCTCATCTGCAGTGTGTTTCCGGTCAACGAGGGCGTCCACCGAGAGATGTGTCGGATCATCGACATGGTTTTCATCTCCGCTGATGAGGGCAAATATACCCTCACCTGCGGTCCGAAGCCGCCGCCCATC
>JACOXQ010000052.1 GCA_016182285.1 Candidatus Kaiserbacteria bacterium | reverse complement strand
GTATTCAATAGTCACCGTATCAAAAGACGCATCCACGCCGTTCACGACAATTGCCGCGTAGGGTGTGGCGCCGGTAAACCACGTCCCGCCGTAGCGGACAAGCGTGTTCGTAAATGACGAGCCCGCGCTGGGACTTTCTATTAAAATCTGGCTCCAATCGCCCGCCGCGGGAGTCGTCGTCGCGCCATCTGCATTCATATCGCCGCCGTACAAATCGTCCGCAAATGAGGTGAATACGACTGGGTTAAGCGCGGCTCCATTCGCTATAATTGCCCCGCGCACCGTGAGCTTCGGCTCCTGCGGGCGCGTTATCTTTATGACAACCCCCGGCTCAAGAGTAAGCGTCGCGCCCGCGTTTATAGTAAGCCCCGGACGGTCTATGAGATATGGCGACTCCGCCGCGGTGAGCGTTTTATTCGCGATAACCGTGCGCGAACTGTTCGCGCTAATGAGATAGGAAACGCTGTTCTTAGCTTTTGGCGTGCCGTTGAGTGTGAAGCCATTCGCGTCTTTGCCGTTTCGGATGAATTCGCCAAGCGCGGTCATCCAGTTTGCGGAGTCAGCGCCGGATACGGCCACGCTCACGCGCTCCATCGTCTGTTTTGTCGTGTTGTTCCCTTTATTGCACCAGTTACTACAACCAGCGGGAGTTTTATCTATTGTCGTCGTGGCGCCGTTTGCGGAGCGCTCCAAGAAAAGTTCCTCGCCCGTATTCGTGAGCGCCCAGTTCGCGCCGTCATTGCCGTATATTTGGTCAGCCGAGATGTCGCTCACGGTTGTGTCATCTGTTCGTTCAAGAAGATAGAAATTTTTCGCGAGAATTGAATTGGTGAGTTCTATTGTTGGCGTGCCGTCACCCGCACGGAGCGTCCATCCCGCGAGAGAAATTTCTTTGTCGGTCGGATTGTAAAGTTCTATCCACTCGTCGTTCGGAAGACCGCCCGGCACGGCGCCGTCTGTCCCCATCCAGGCGATTTCGTTGATGACGACGGGCGTGGTCGCGATTTCAATTATCTGCGTTTCCGGCGACGATTCGTTGCCGGTTGTGTCCACCGCTTTCACGGAAAATGTATATACGCTGTTGTCGCTCGCAGTGACTTCGGTTGAGGTCGCGGTCGTCGTTTCTTCCACGCCGTTTTTGTTGATAACGAAGTGGTCAAGGTCGTCAGCGTTTGAACTCCATGAAAAATTGAGCGTCGTTGTCGCGACAAGGCAACCCGATGTCGCGAGTGAATCGCCGCATGGTGCGAGAGTAATGTCCGGCGACGTAGTATCTGCCGGCGGAGGTGGCGGTGGTGGTGGTTGAGGAGGAGGTGGAGGTGGCGACGCTGGCGGCGGCGTTCCGCCGCCGCCAAATCCAGACGCATACGGACTCGGCGTGCTGTTGTAGAGCGCCTCGTCGTCTGTGGAGAACCCGAAGCAAGGTCCGGCCTTAAGTTTTTGGGAAAAGGCCTGACCTTGGGAGGGTTCTCCACAGACGGAATCTTGCGCGGAGTTTTCTGTAGACACAGTTCGCTCCACCATCAATTTTTCAACCCGCTCCGCCACATAGTCCGGAACTTGTGGGAAACTCTGCGCCAAGGTCGGGCCTTTTCCCGCTTCGCTCCTCAAGGCCGGACCTTGCCGTGAGTTTCCCACAGACGCGACCGCCGCGCCTTGAGGCGTACCGCCCGTTTTGAGACGCACCGTTTCAGTTCCCGGCGTGTTTAATTCTTCATACGGCACGCTCGTGCCGTACAGTTTTCCCGCGATGCCGTAAATCACGCTCGCGGTCTTGTCGTAGATTTTTTGCGCCCAGTTTCGGTTTTTGAGCGCAAGCGTTTTCGTCTCGCGTTCTTTCGCCACCTCGTCAAAAAAGAGTTTTACGACACCCGCGCCGTGAGAGACCGCCTGCCGCGAAAGCAGTCGCCAGTAGTCGGAGAGGATGATTTTGTTTTCATCGTCAATAAAATATTCTTTTGTTTCGGTAAGTAAGTTTTTTTTAACTAAAGCTAAATAATAAGAGGCCCCGTCTATGGATTGACTAATAAAATAATCGTCTCCGCTTGCTCTTGTTATAGTATTTTTTTCGATTGGTTCGATATAAATAACTGACAGATTTGGAACAGTATCTTTGCTAAAAAAATTCTTATTTGAATACTCCGCAAGCGCAGATAGATATTCCTCAAGAGAGTCGCGTTGCGGTATATTGCCTTCATTTTTCAAAGAGATAGTGTCGGGAGTAAATTGACTCGCAAAACTTTCATACGGGCTTGGCCCGCCGAACGCCGCTTCCGCGAATTCCGGATGCGGGTCA
>JACOXQ010000051.1 GCA_016182285.1 Candidatus Kaiserbacteria bacterium | reverse complement strand
AAAGGGCTTGCCGCGAATCTCTTTATCGGCGGTATCGCCCATGAAGACGATACGAAGTGCGGTCCGTGGATGCGCGAATTCGCGAAGTGGATGTCCGACCCGCGCCTCAAGGGGCGGTTTGTCTACCTTCCCGAATACAGCGAACGGCTGCGAACGCGCGCGGTCAGGGGCGCGGACATCTGGGTGTCCTGCCCGTGGAAGCGGATGGAGGCGTGCGGGACGAGCGATTTCGGGGCGAAGATGAACGGCAACATAAATGTTGCCACCTGCGGCGGAGGCATACGCGAGCATGGCGGGGAGATTGACGCTACTCTCGGCACGGGCGATACGCTCTTCATTGAGCCGTATAACGCGGAGATGCTCTATCTTCAGCTCTCGCGCGCGACCGGCTGGATGTACGATTTTCTGGAGAACGGGAGCGAAGCGTGGCCTCGTCTTCGGATGAATAATTTTATGCGCGGCGCGGACCTTGATGTGTCCCGCATGATTGAGAAATATGAAAAAAGGTGTTTTGAGCCGCTCATAATGGAGAGACAATAAAAGCGGCACGAAGCGAAGTTCAAAAAGGGCGGCATGTCAGACATGCCGCCCCGTTTTTTTGAGCGTCTTTTTCCCCGCGTTTTGACACCGCACAATCGCGTGAAGGATTAGAACCCGCCCTTGTTGAGAAGAATGTGGACGAGGTCGCGGAAGGCGTAGTACTCGGGGTTGATGAGCATCTGCACCGAGTACGAGAGCCGAATTGAGGTCCAGATACCGAAAACGATGAAGAGGGCAAAGGGAATGACATGGACGAGCCAAACACGGGCGACCGCTTCGTCGCTCCGTGGTTCCACTTTTGTCTTGTCCCACCAACGCGCAGTCACTACCGCATAAATGGCGACGAACATGATGAGCGCAAAAGGGACGAAAGGACCGGCGATGGCATTGACATATTGTTGGCGAACCATGATGCGCCACACTTCGGGCGCCACCTTCTTCATGGTTTCCGCGACAACGCCGACATAGCCGGAAAGGATTGAAAGCGCCCTATCGGCGACTTCGGCCATATCCTTCTTCGGTTCCGCTGCCGGCTCCGCCTTTGCGGTGGTCGCCGCCTTTGAGTCGTAGACCAGGTCGCTGATATCCTTCAGTTGTTTGCGAATCTTCCTGATTTGCTACGGCGTCAGTGCCGGTTCTCCAGAGTCGGTAGCGACGCCCGATTTCGGCTTTGGTTCAGCGGTTATACTTGCCGCGTATCCGCAGAAGACGAGCACCATGGCCATAACTACGGCTACGAAAACCTTGCGCACGCGCATTGCCTCTTCCTCCTCTATTGTGTTTTGCAGGAACTACCTGGAAAACGGCTCAATTGCCATCCTCCCGAAACTGCGTACAAGTTAGCATTTTCTCACGAAAAAGTCAAATTTTTTGTAAAAAAAACGAGCGCCGCGAGGCGCTCGTTTTGTGCAAACGGAGGGGGTGAGATTCGAACTCACGGTGCCTTGCGACACTCTGGTTTTCAAGACCAGTGCAATAGGCCACTCTGCCACCCCTCCCTTTAATAATTTAAGATTTAAGATTTAAGATTTTTTTCACGAACCCGAGGAACTCCTCTTTTTTCTTCGCGACGAAGAAAATGTAGATAATCTCAAGTATCGCGAGCGTGTTTATGACGAGAAGCGCGGCAAACCACCATTTCTCTCCGCGCTTCACCGCAGTCCAGAGCGCGTATCCTTTCCATGGGAGCACCCAGAGGATGAGTATAATCACAAAAAAAGAAAACACTTCCGCGTTTGATTCTGCTACGTTGCTCATTTGGCTTAAAGAAAAAAGCTGTTCCATATACGAAGAACTATACGACAAAAAGCGCGGCATTTCCAATGATTTAACAAAAAACCCTACCGCAGAAAGCGCGGTAGGGTGACGACGGGTCACAGCGAGCCCCTAATTGACGGTGTTGGAAATGGGGGTGTCACCGGGCTTCGCGGCGATGCGCTTTGGCAAAGCTTCGCGGCGGTGCTCCGCAACAGCCCCGCATACATCCCCCGGGCCATGCGTGAGGGCGGCGCCGCCTCTGATGCTCTTGACGGCGTTCGCGACGAGCGTTGCGCCGAGCACGCTGTTGCCCGCCTTAACCGCGCGCAGGTTCTTTTCCGCGGCGGGCGGGGAGGAAGAGCCCAAATAGACGAGTGCCCACTGGAGCTCGCCGTTTGAGAGCACCAGATGACACGCGCTGCATGTCGCATGGCGCGTGCAAAAACAGCGCCCCGATGCGCAGGTGACCTCGGATGAGTTTCCGCACACTGCGCACTCAGCGCAT
>JACOXQ010000050.1 GCA_016182285.1 Candidatus Kaiserbacteria bacterium | reverse complement strand
TCCGATGAACGCCAACGTTTCAAAAACCATGTTCACTGGAACTCCGTGAACTTTTTCTGCCATGTTTCCCGGTATTGCGTAGACAGTCCACAAGGCGAAACAAATCAGCAGTGCGATTGAGTACGTCATGCGAGATCTCCTTAGTCAGGATTGATTTCAAGAGGCGTAAGAACGCCGGACAATATTTCGAGTGTATGGTAGCATATGGTTTAATTACTGTCAAGCTCAAAAAATGAGTAAAGATTGGTCTAATTTTGGTATACTCAAGCCACTATGGCGCATCAGAGTTTATACAGGACGCACAGACCGGCGACGTTCGCGGTGACGAGACCGCTTGAAGAGGCGGCGAAGGCGAAGAAAATCGGGCACGCATATTTATTTGCCGGCTCGCGCGGATTGGGGAAGACTTCAGTCGCGCGCATATTTGCTGATGCTATCGGATGCAAAGAAAACGATTTGCATGAAATAGATGCCGCGAGTAACAACAGTGTTGATGCAATGCGAGCGCTCACCGAAGGCGTCTACACGCTACCGTTTGAATCACCATACAAGGTCTACATACTTGACGAAGCGCACATGCTCTCTAAGAGCGCGTGGAATGCTTTTTTGAAAACGCTGGAAGAACCGCCGGCGCACGTTGTTTTTATTTTGGCAACGACAGAACTTGATAAAGTTCCTGAAACAGTGCAGTCGCGCTGTCAGGTGTTTGAGTTTAAGAAGCCGTCAAGGCGAGGCCTTGCCGAAGTTGCCACAGCAGTCGCTAAGAAAGAGGGATACACGCTTGCACCAGATGCCGCAGAGCTTATCGCGATGCTTGGCGACGGTTCGTATCGCGATGCGCTCTCGGTTTTACAAAAGATTTTCGCAGGAGCAGATGAAAAAAAGTTATCGCGCGAAGGAGTAGAGAAGGCGACCGGCGCGCCTCGGCAAGAACAGGTGCATGCGCTCATTAACGCTCTTGCAAATGGTGAACGTGGTCCCGCCCTTTCCGCAATAGAAAGGGCGGGAAAGTCCGGCGCCGATATGAAGCTTTTTTTGGAGCTTGTGCTTGAAGCATTACGGGCGACGCTTCTTATCCGCTATGCGCCCGAGCTTCGCGCCTCGCTAGAGACCGAACTCGGAACCGACGAATTCTCCATGCTTGAAAAACTCAGCAAGGCCCATGTTGGACGTAGTACGTCCAACATGGGCATCACGCACGCGACGATGCTCGCGTTTCTTACCGCCGCCGAACGCATCCGCTACGCGCCCATCCCCGCTATTCCTCTGGAACTCGCCGTCCTGGAACTCTTTCCCGAAGAAGCTACGAAATGATACTGTGTTCGTATTGGGAGGTCGTCTAACGGTAGGACAGGAGCCTTTGAAGCTCTTAATCTAGGTCCGATTCCTAGCCTCCCAGCAAATTTAAAATCTCCACAAAAGCCGTCCCGCCTTTAGGCGGGACGGCTTTTGTCTCTGCTGTTCGCAAGTTCCGCAATCAAGAGAGCTTACGGAGTGCTTGGGGTCGTGAACGAGAACGGGGCTGATGTAGCGGTGTTTCCCGCCGCATCGGCCGACTGAACTGCCGCTACGTACGTGGTGCTGGCAGTGAGTCCTGCGAGGCCCATTGAGTGGCTCGTCACGAGAGCGACATTCGTTACCGACTGCGTCGTGCTCGCATTCACATCAAGCGGCGACACGGTGCTGAAGAACACCTTGCTTGTGGCCGGCTCGTTGGTCGTCCATGCGATTGTAGCCGTCGTGGATGCCGTGGCCGTAGCCGTAATGCCGCTCACTATCGGCGCTGTCGTGTCAGGAGCCGCCGCCGTCGTGAACGTGAACAAGTTGGACACGGCCGACCCGACAGCGTTGCTCGCTAGGACAACGTAGAAGTGGGTCGTGTTTGCCGCAAGGCCGACAAGCGAGAAGGCATGGCTCATGAACTGTGACGGATTCCCAATCGCATTGATGAAGTTGAACGGGTTTAGCGTCCCGAAGAACACCGTGCCGATGGCCGGGATGTCTGTGTTGAAGGCGATAGTAGCCGTCGTCGTCCCCGGTGTCGCGGTAATGCCGCTTATCACAGGCACGGCTGTCGCCGCCGCAGACTGAGTCGTGAACGAGAACTGCCCCGATGTTGAGGTATTCCCCGCAGCGTCAGCCGACTGTACGACGAAAACGTAGGTCGTGTTCGCCGAGAGTCCGGTGACCACTATGGAGTGGCTCGTTACCAGAGCCGCATTCGTTACCGACTGCGTCGTGCTCGCGTTTATGACAAGCGGGGACGTCGTTCCGAAGAACACCTTGCTTGTGGATGGCTCGTTGGTCGTCCATGTTATCGCCGCCGAATTGACGCCTGGAAGCGCCGCTATCCCGCTGATGACCGGAGCGATGACGTCGTCCGGATTCACGACTTCGTCAATCTCTAGAGAACGGTCAACGACCTTGTTGGCGGCGATAGAGGATGTTGACGTGGGAGGGCTGAAGACTCCCTTCACGCGCACCTCGTGGCCGACGGCGAAGTCGGCGAACGAGAGAGGGGCGTCGTCGCGGTCAAGCAATCGCGCGCCAGCCGTATTCACGGTAAACGCCCTGCCGGCCACCGTTATTTCCAGGGTGGCGCTTGAGGCGTTGGCCGAAGTTATGGTCGCGCCGCGTATCTCAACCCTGCCGTCGTCCCGCACGCGGATGCGAGCTTCATCGGTGCCGCG
>JACOXQ010000049.1 GCA_016182285.1 Candidatus Kaiserbacteria bacterium | reverse complement strand
CCGACCGATCCGGGAGCGAAAGGAGCAGAGGCCTTTAAGGACGGCAACGTTGGCGGCAAGCCGACGCGGTATCTGCCGTTCGCAAAGCAGGGCGCGTCCCTGAACTACGGCTGGTTCGACAACTTCTTGGTGATCTCGACCTCGTACGACGCCCTAAAGGACGCCGTCCGCCGCGTGGGGCTGTAACGTTCACGACCGTTCTGCGCCCATCGTGCGCATCAATGGTTAAGCTATATGCGGCTAGTTTCGTCTACAAGAAACTGGGTTTTTCCCGATGTATTAAATGGCAGGTCTTCAACGATTTTCACGCGAGGTGTGATCCCAAAGTTCTTCATAAAAGAAGATTTTATTCCGTCAGTTTCTTGTGGAGAAACCGGCCGTAAGGGAACGAAACGAAATTCAATGCTCTCATCCGAGACCTTGGCAATCTGGCTCCGAAGCACAATATCGTTGAAATTGTTCACCACCGCCGCAAATTCCGGGAACTGATACCGTCTACCCGCGAGTTCCAAGTATGCGCCCGTCCGGCCGTAAAGTTTCAGACGGCGGGCTGAAACTCCGCACGGGCAACGTCCCGGCAGAATTTCTCCGATGTCTCCGGTATCGTACCGAATAAAAGGAACCGAATAGTTGCAGAGGTTAGTCACCACAACCCGGCCCCTCGAGCCGGGGGGAAGGGGACGATTATTTTCATCCACTATCTCGACGATGTTTGACTCTTCGTATATATGCATCCCCCGATGATAACGGCATTCGACAGCAACGTCCCCCAGCTCCTCTAAACCGTACCGTTCGTAGACCTCGCAGTTGAAACCGTTCTCCAAATACCTCCGTTGGGTCTCGCTCAGCATCTCTCCGACCGAAGTGATGAATGACACCCGAAAATCTTCCTGGTTCCCTGCTTTTTTAATGATGCGATCCAGTTCGATCATGGTGGTCGCGCGTCCGGAAAGAACGTCGGGTTGGAATTCTCGAAGTTTCTTCACGACAAGAAGCGGATGTTCCCGCAAATCCGAAACCGGTATATGCAGAAAATGGTTACCCCGCGGCCTATCCACTGTTCGAATGTCGGCAAACTTAACATTGTCGGCAAGCGTCCGAAAAGACCACCCCCTCCACACAAGAAAACGGTATATGCTGGGATCCGCATCGAGCAGCTTTCTGCTGGTATACCAGGGGCAGGTTGAGGTTCCGCAATAGTATTTTTTAATAAAGTAAAAATCTTTGTTCAAGGGGAATTTGAACGGCTCGCCCGTTGAACCGGATGTTTCCGTCCACGCATAAGACCAACGCGGGAAAGAACTGTTTATGTATTCTTCCGGAGAGCTCTGCCGAAGCAGTTTTTTACTGGTCACGGGGAGCTTCCGTATATCGGCATACGAGCGAACTTCTTCCGGTCTTACGTTTCTCTCGTCGAGCAGCTTCTTATACAGCCGCACGTGACGATAGGATTGCCGCAAGAGCGGGTGGAGTTCTCTCATCTGCCACCACTCAATTAGCGAGACCGGCAGACGGTGAACATTACGCCAAAAAGCCCTCCTTGCGTTATTAAAAATCAAGTGGAAGAACAAAACGTGCATAGGAACTACAATCCTCTTGAAAAAAAGCTGGTTCATTTAATTTGACCGGCATTCAATCCCCTGAAGATACATGGATAGAGCGAGGTTTTCAAATATTGACATTGTTTCCGTGCATTCGCTACCATATTTCTGACGCTATGATTACGGAAGAAGACAAAAACGAACTCAGAGCGAAGCTGGAGCGCGCCAAGAAAGACATTTCGGCGGAGATCGAGAATCTCTCCGCGCATGACGGCGTACAGGATTTCGGGAGCGACGTGGACCACGGAGACGAAGAAGCGGACGAGGCCGAGGAGTTCGGGAACCAGCTGGGCATCGTCCAGGCCCTTAAAGAGCGGCTGAACGACGTGGAGCACGCGCTCGCAAAGTTCGAGAAGGGCACCTACGGCGTCTGCGAGAACTGCGGCATGGAGATCGATAAGGAGCTCCTTGCGGCGGCGCCGGAATCCCGCCTCTGCCGCGCCTGCAAGGCCGCTTCCCATCCCGCGTAATGGGCAAGCGCCTCGCAAAACTCTGCTCCGCAGAACTCGAGGGCATCCATGCAAAACCGATCGAAGTGGAGGTCGACATTAACGTCGGCCTCCACTCGTTTACCATCGTGGGACTGGCCGATAAGGCGCTCTCCGAGGCGCGCGAGCGGGTGAATTCCGCGCTCAAGAACTCGGGCGTAAAACCGCCCACGCGCGAGAACCGGAAGATCACCGTGAACCTCGCTCCTGCCGACGTCAAAAAGACCGGTTCGCACTACGACCTCGCGATCGCGTTGGGATATCTTATGGCATCCGGCCAGATCGCTCCCTTCGAGGCGGACGA
>JACOXQ010000048.1 GCA_016182285.1 Candidatus Kaiserbacteria bacterium | reverse complement strand
ACGCGCATTTCAAACTGCTCGCGCGCGTCCTTGTAGACGAAGGTGGAGCGGTTCACCGTCCATCGCTTAATCTCGGTCGGGAGCGGGACTGGACCGACGACGACTGCGTCAAAGCGGGCCGCTGTATCCATAATCTGCTTCACCGAGAGGTCCAGAATCTTGTGCTCGTAGGCCTTAACGCGGATACGGAGCTTGTGCTCCACCGGCGCGACGGCTGGCGCGACAACTTTTTTTCTTGGCACGGCTTTTACACGCGGCGTAGCCGCGCGCTTGGGCGCTACTCTTTTAGTCGTCTTGGCTTTTGGTTTTGAAGGAGCTTTGACCATTGTGGCTTAAGCCGTAATTTTCGTAACAACTCCTGCGCCGACAGTCTTACCTCCCTCGCGAATGGCGAAGCGTTGCTCTTGTTCAAGCGCGACCGGCGCGACGAGCTTCACGTTGAAAGTAACCGTGTCTCCGGGCATCACCATCTCCTTACCCTCGGCGAGCGTCACTTCTCCCGTAACGTCGGTGGTGCGGATATAGAACTGCGGCTTGTATCCCGAGAAGAACGGCGTGTGGCGGCCTCCTTCATCCTTAGAGAGGATATACACCTCCGCGCTGAAGTCGGTGTGCGGAGTGACCGAGCCGCTCTTGGCGAGGACTTGGCCGCGATGTACATCTTCTTTCTTCGTTCCGCGCAGGAGAATGCCCGCATTGTCGCCGGCCTGCCCTTCCGAGAGCTGCTTGTTGAACATTTCAATGCCGGTGACAGTCGTCTTGGCCGTCGGTTTAATACCGACGATTTCTACTTCTTCGCCAACTTTAACTTGTCCACGTTCAATACGGCCTGTTACCACTGTGCCGCGACCTTCAATAGAGAAGATGTCTTCAATCGGCATCAGGAAGGGCTTGGTGAGCTCGCGCTCCGGCATATCAAAGTAGGTGTCCATCGTGTCCACTAGCTCCTTCGCCTTCTGCGCCCACTCGTCGTCCACTGTCTTGGCGTCAAGAGCCTTGAGTCCGGAACCGCGTATAATCGGCGTATTCGCGCCGTCATAGCCCTGCTTGGTAAGCAATTCGCGAATCTCCTCTTCCACAAGATCAATGAGGTCTGCTTCTGCAACCATGTCAACCTTGTTCAAGAAGACGATGAGCTTCTTAAGACCAACTTGCTTGGCGAGAAGGATGTGCTCGCGCGTCTGGGGCATCACGCCGTCGGTGGCGGCGACCACTAGCACCGCTCCGTCCATCTGGGCGGCGCCGGTAATCATGTTCTTTATGTAGTCGGCGTGTCCCGGCGCGTCAATGTGCGCGTAGTGGCGGTTCGGCGACTCGTACTCAGAGTGGTGGAGCGCGATAGTGATACCGCGCGCTTTCTCCTCCGGCGCGCTGTCTATCTTATCTACGCCCTCAACGCGGGCGCTGTACCCCTTGTCCGTCAACATAGAGAGGACATGGAGGATGCCGGCGGTGAGAGTCGTCTTGCCGTGGTCCACGTGGCCGATAGTGCCCACGTTCATGTGCGGCTTCGCACGATTAAATTCTGCTGCCATAATTGTAAATTAAAATTCGAAGCACGAAGCATCAAGTTCCAAACAAGCACCAAATTCAAAAGGTTTAAAATTTTAAATTTAGGATTTGTTTCGGATTTCGATATTCGTATTTCGTGCTTATTGCTAATAATTCCGACCGAGTCGGAAAACACTCCGGCTCGCGAGCAGAATCAGCCGACGAGCCAAAGAGCGACGCCAAGATGCGTTACATATGAATGTAACCGACCCTTCATAAAAACGCAAGCGCACAAAGCGGCAAATAAATCGGCCGCCGATTCGCCCTGTAGGACGAATGGCGGCCGTGATCCTGCATGGCAGGTCATGTCTCATGCAGAATCGTTTTGAATCTAATCTCACCTCCTTTCTAAAGGAACAAAACGAACCGAGGCCTCCGGTGGAGGCCTCGTTGGTATCTGGTTTCTTTTTAGAATCTAGACACAAGCGAATCCTCCACCAGAGGTGGTAAGGAGGAGTCCGAGAAGGTTCTGCTTGTGCGACATGTGAGCAATACTAACGCATTCTGTTTAATAGGCAATTCCACACTGTGGAAAAGAAAAGCCCCGCTGTGCGGGGCTTGGGCTTGAGTTCTCCTCTCATTTGTTAGTTTGTAGCGTTAGTGATGGCATTTGAAACGTCACTTCAAATGTATCTTCGTGAGCGCAGTACATACAGTGGTATCTGCGTATTGCTCCACCATTAGTTTCCTTCACCAAATCAAAGTGCATGTGTCCATGTTGCGGACAGTTTCTCCTATCTCTCTCTTGGTTCATCTCTCTTTCTCCTTAAACAAAACCAGCCCTTCTTCTGAAGACTTGCTAAACCAGTGGCTGTTTTGCATAACGTGATTAGTATACCACGACTTATTTGCGTGACGCAATAATATCGTCAGCGATGTTCTTGGGGACGGTGTCGTAATGGTCAAATTCCATCGTCATAGAGCCGCGGCCTTCGGTCATGGAGCGGAGCGTGGTGGTGTAGCCGAACATCTCCGAGAGCGGGACTTTTGCTTTTACAACCTTATTAAGACCGCGTTCGTCCATGCCCTCTATCTGCCCGCGCTTACCAGAGAGATTTCCGGTGATGTCGCCCATGAATTGCTCCGGCACGATGACTTCAATGCGCATAATCGGCTCCAGAATAACGGCCTTCGCTTTCCCCGCCGCCTCTTGGAAGGCCATAGATGCGGCAATCTTGAATGCGATTTCGCTTGAGTCCACATCGTGATAGCTGCCGTCGTAGAGGTCCACCGAGATATCCACCATCGGGAAGCCTGCGAGAAATCCTCTCGCCATCGCCTCGCGCAAACCCTTCTCCACCGCCGGAATGTATTCCTGCGGTACGACGCCTCCTTTGATGTTGTTGATGAACTCAAAGTGGTCTTCGCGCATCACGTTCTTCGGCATCTTCTTATCCGGGTCAAGCGGCTCCATCTTCTTCATCCGTATCTTCACGTGCCCGTACTGGCCGCGGCCTCCAGTCTGCTTTATGTACTTCCCTTCTGCTTCTGCAGAGCCGAGAATAGTTTCGCGATACGCCACCTGCGGCTTGCCCACATCCGCGACGACGTTGAACTCGCGCTTCATTCTATCCACGAGAATCTCCAAGTGCAGCTCGCCCATGCCGGAAATAATAGTTTCTCCCGTCTCTTCGTCGCCTTTGATGCGGAAGGTGGGGTCCTCGTCCGAGAGTTTGCGCAGGGCTACGCCCATCTTCTCTTGGTCGGCCTTCGTCTTGGGCTCTATGCGAAGCGATACCACCGGCTCGGGAAATTTAATTTCTTCAAGCACGATCGGATTCTCTTCGTCGCAGAGCGTGTGCGACGTCTTCGTATCCTTAAGGCCGACGGCGGCCGCGATTTCTCCCGTGAAAACTTTTTCTACTTCTTCGCGCTTGTTCGCTTGTAGACGCACGATGCGGCCGACACGCTCTTTGGAGCCCGTCGTTGAGTTGTATACGTATGAGCCGGACGCGAGCGTGCCTGAATATACTCTAAAAAATGTGAGTGCTCCGACAAACGGGTCGGTCTGAAGTTTGAAGGCGAGCGCGCAGAACGGCTCGTCGTCGGAGGCGTGCCGCTCTATCGGTTCTCCCGTCTTCGGGTTCTTTCCGGTCGCAGGCGGCAGGTCCAAGGGAGATGGGAGATAGTCAACAACCGCGTCCAAGACGAGCTGGACGCCTTTATTCTTAAGCGCGCTCCCGCAGTAGACGGGAAAAATCTGATTATTGATGACCGCCTTGCGCAAGATCGCTTTAAGTTCATCAAGCGGCGGCTCCTTACCCTCCAGATACGCACCCATCGCCACGTCGTCCTGCTCCACGATGCGCTCAATGAGCGCGGCGCGATATTTCTTAGCGTCCTCCAGCAGATTGGCGGGGACCTCGCCCTCTATTACCTCCTCGCCCATGTTGCCGGAAAATGTGTACGCCTTCATAGAGAGCAGGTCCACGGCGCCTTCGTGCGCCGCCTCCAATCCTATCGGAATCTGCATGCGAATGGCCTTTGGCGAAAGTCTGTCCAAGATGCTCGCATACGAATCTTCAAAAGATGCGCCAGTGCGGTCCAGCTTATTGATGAAGCAGACGCGCGGCACGGAGGCCTCATCGGCATAGCGCCAGTT
>JACOXQ010000053.1 GCA_016182285.1 Candidatus Kaiserbacteria bacterium | reverse complement strand
ATTCGCGCGCGATGTCGGCAAGACGATTTTCTCAAGCAAACCGAAAGATGCGGAAAAAGCAAAGGAAGCGCAGATGCGCGAGGCCGAGGCGAACAAGACTTATATAGAACAGGTGGAGAAGAAAATAGCTTCAACGATTGTCGGCGCGACTATTCGGCTCGTGTCGTCGTCGGCGGATGCGCACAAGGCGGGACAGATACTTGACGAGCTTGAATCTGCTTTTAATCAGTTTGCGAATACGCAGGGCAATCGGCTGACATTCACGCGCGCCGCTCCGCGGCGCGCGCAGGGCGAGCTTGAGGATTTTTCATTCCGTCTGCCGGATTCCTCCGCGCTTCCGCTCTCGCTCCGCGAGCTCACTACCATCTATCACTTCCCGCCGTCCGGCATCGCGAGTTCGCCGCACCTTAAGCAGGCGCGCTTCACACACGCGCCCGCTCCGCTCTCGCTCCCGCAGACGGGCATCCTGCTCGGCACGAACACCTACCGAAGTACGCAGACTGCGATATGTCTTGAACAGGAGGACCGCCTGCGCCACCTCTATATCATAGGCCAGACTGGCACCGGTAAAACAGGCTTGATGAAGTCAATGATTATTCAGGATATTAAAAACGGCGAAGGGTGCTGCTTCATAGACCCGCACGGCACAGACATTCTTGACATCCTCGCGGCTGTGCCGCCCGAACGATATAAAGACGTTATTTATTTTGACCCCGCCGACCTCTCGCGCCCCTTCGCGCTCAACTTCTTGGAATACGATATCTCGCGTCCGGAACAAAAAACTTTTATTGTGAACGAGCTCCTGATGATCTTCAGAAGGCTCTATGGCGACGTGCCGGAGTCTATGGGCCCCGCCTTTGAACAATACTTCCGCAATGCGACCCAGCTCGTGATGGAGGACCCCGCGAGCGGCTCCACGATTCTGGACATCGCGCGCGTGCTAGCCAACAGCGAGTTCCGCGCGCAAAAGCTCGCTAAGAGCATGAACCCTATAGTGAACCAGTTCTGGAACGAGATAGCGACGAAGGCGGGCGGCGAAGCCTCGTTGGAAAATATCGTTCCCTATATTACAAATAAGTTTGACGACTTCACCGCGAACGACTTCATACGTCCCATTATCGGCCAGCAGGAATCGTCATTTAAGTTCCGCGAGGTGATGGATACGAAGAAAATTCTGCTCATTAATCTCTCTAAGGGCCGCCTGGGTGAAAAAAATGCAAATCTTCTCGGCTTAATAATAGTTGGCAAGCTCTTCATGGCGGCGCTATCGCGCGCGGACAATCCGCGCATACAGTATCCGCCGTTTTATCTATATATAGACGAGTTCCAGAATGTTACGACCGATTCAATTCCGGGAATTCTCTCGGAGGCGCGCAAGTATAAGCTCTCGCTCACTGTGGCGCACCAATTCCTCAAGCAGATAGAGGACAAGACGCGCGAGGCGGTCTTCGGCAACGTCGGCAATATGGCGGTATTCCGCGTCGGAGAAGAAGACGCAGAATTCTTCGCGAAGCAATTCGCGCCGGTATTCTCCGCGCTGGACTTCGTGAATATAGAAAACAGAAACGCATATGTGAAGATTCTCTCCAAGGGCGTGCCGCAGAAGCCGTTTGACATTAAAACTGCTGACCTGCCGCCGCCAAATCACGCGCAGATAGACGACCTAATCCACCTCTCCTCCCTTACCTACGGCAGAGACCGTGCTACCGTTGAAAATATGATCCGCGAGCGCTATCTCTCGCATTAACGTATGGACGAAAAAATACCCCCATCTGAAAAAAAACGAAAAGTCGCGTCGGAGCTCCAAGAGCGTTTTCCTGGGAAGGAAGTGCCGGAGAATCTCGCCAAGAAGTACGAAAGAGCTGGCGCAAAAGATAAAGAGAAAATCCTCAAGAACGTGGATGAAGGCAATCGTCGAGAGGCGGAAAAACTGGCGCAGAAGCAGGCGGAGCAAGAGGCGCGCCGCATGGCGAGGGAGGCAAAACAAATGCAGCAACAGGCAAAAGCCGAGGCGCGGCGTATAAAAGAAGAGCAAAGGAATGCGCGCAAAGGTCAGTCACAAAAGTCCAAAACTGCACCTGCTCCGCTTCCCGCGGAGCTCGCTCCGGAACTGCTTCATGCAGTAGAGAAGAAGGAAGCGGACAAGCGTACAGAAATCGCCAGTTTTGGTGAAATCAAATCTAAGACTGAACCGCCGCCGGAAGCTCCAAAGGTAGAACCAAAGTCCGATTTTTAACCTCCGCAGACTGCAGAAGACCTAAAGCCTGAAAAGGACAGGGATATCGAAATGAAGCTGATCAATGCCAAGATGCTGCTGGCGGAGGATAATCCGCATCGCGATCCAATTGGCGCATTGAGACAGATAGAGAAAGTCATTGATGACGGCGACGCAGACCAGCAGGACATGGCCGTCGACTTATTTCGGAAATACGAGCTAGAAATCGCTTTGAAAACTGAAGAGCAGAAAAATAAGATTAACGGATGGCAAGATGTTTTTAAAAAGGTTGCTAGAAAAATTGATGCCAAACAACAATCAGTTCCGTCCGCACCACCAGTAGCAGAGGATGCGGAGGCAGCTGCACAGCCAGAAGGTGTAGAGCCGACACTTGTGGCGGAGCCGGAAATTGAACAACAAGAAACGATTGAGAAGCAACGAAAGTTATTTACGTGCATACAAACGACAACCGCGGCGCGGGATGCGCTTTATGAAAAGGCGAGAGGTCGCGATATAACACAGGAAGAGGATGAAGAAAGTCGCCGGTTAACTCGTGAAAAGTTAAAAGCAGAGGATGAATTGAACAGCCTCATGGAAATAACGGACAAGTATGAAGCAGACCCGCTTGAGACGGACCCGTTAGCGGATGCAGATAAAATGAATGCGCGGGAAAAGGAATTGTGGAATGACTTTCTTTCCATAAATCAGATGGAATCATTGGAAAATTTCAAACGGGCTACAATTCTTGCTCGTCAATGGTCCGGGTTGCGGAATAGATTGGAAAGAGACGCAGAACAGCAACCGGAGGTTGAGCAACAAGAGTCAACAATACAACCGGATGCCACCCCTAAAGAGAACCGTAGCAGATTTATGGAGACCATGGTGCGAGCGAAGGAG
>JACOXQ010000066.1 GCA_016182285.1 Candidatus Kaiserbacteria bacterium | reverse complement strand
ACCCTTACTGATGCAGCTTGCCGCCCTAGGCGGCGTATTCTTGCTCTCCGCCGTCTTGCTCACGATCAATGTACTCGTGGCGCTTGCGCTT
Organism: Candidatus Kaiserbacteria bacterium; assembly: GCA_016182285.1. GTDB lineage: Bacteria > Patescibacteriota > Minisyncoccia > Phycocordibacterales > Phycocordibacteraceae > C7867-001. Next base: position 12,914 of record JACOXQ010000066.1, on the reverse strand, counting down.
GATGCCGCTTCTCGATCAAGAAAGGAGGCCTGTTTTTTTGCCCTTGTACTCGCAGCGCTTCTTATGATCTCGCTTGCATATGGCAACTACGGATACCGCCGCTGGCGCAGCTCCTTTCCCGTGCCGCTCAAGATAAGCATGTTCCAACCAGGTACAAACGATTTTCCTCAAACGTTTCCCATCGATGTCACGGCCGAGTTTTCTCGCGTTAAGGAGTCGCTCTCGGCAGCTGATCCCGACCTGGTCGTCATTCCGGGCAAGCTGTTTTCGAAGGCGATATCGCTCGCGGACGTGGCGCCCCCGCTTCTTAAGTCCATTTTCGGCAGCTTGATGGATCGCACCGACCGCATCATCGTGGCCAATTTTTCGCTCAAAGAACAGGACGGAACCTACACCTCTTCGCTGGTGGCATTCCGCAACGCGAAGGTCATCGGGGTCTACCGCAAAGAAGTGCTCATGCCGGTGTCCGACTACCGGCCGTCGGGATTGGTCGGGCAGGTCTTTTCGCCAGAGGTGTATGGCCGGTTTTCACCGTGGCACGGCGAAAACGGGTTATTCTTGCCCGAATTTCGCATTGGCGGCCTCATCTGCAATGAGGTGTTTGTCGCTCGGCTGGCGCAAAAACGGAGCGACGAAGGGTCGCGTCTCATTATTGTTTCCACAAACGATGCCGAACTTAGCAGCTCTCTTGTGCTTGTCGAGACACTGCGCATGACGCGGCTGCGTGCGGTGGAAAGCCGGCAGTGGATTCTTCGGGCAGCCAAAACAGGGATTTCCGCAGTCATTAATCCCGCAGGCGAGGTCGTTGCCAGCCTTCCCGAGAACAAGGAGGGGGTCATTATTTTCCCCGATCTGCAGGACCGTTGAACATGACATTCCGTTTTTGGCAAAACATTCCGCCAGAACTCGACGCGCTTCTCCGGTGGTTTGGAAAATCGATCCAGGAAGGAGAAACGATCCGCGTGGATTTGCCGTTTTGCAGGAGCGAATTTTATTTCCGCTTTCCTCTGAAGTCAGGGGATGCTCCCCGCCGGCTGTTGCTACGGAGATCAAAGGCAGCTCAAGTGGCGTTCATCGTGCGAGAACTACAGAGCGGAAACCCCGGCGACGCTTGGGTTAGAATCTTCAACTCTCCGCGGTTCGTGGTCTGGGAGCGCCGAGACCGTCTGGCGGGAACAACTCCTCTGCGCTGGCGCTTGACCGATAGGGAGCGCGGGTTGTTGCTTAGGGTTGCACGTGACGCGTCAGAGTCGCTCCTCAGTAGGAACCAAAAGTTACATTCTTCTTATTTCTGGAATTTGCCGGTGCGTTTTGGCCAAAAAGGCAAAGCGGCGGTCGTGTTATGGGTGGATGGCGAACTACGCGGCTCGCGCATAGCGGCGGGGACGTTCGTCAGCGAGGCAGTGGCGGATGCCGCCTATGAGGCGTGCCGAGATCCGCGCTTCAAGCCGCTCAAATCGGAGGATCTTCTGCGCACCCGGATCGAGGTGACCGTTCTCCTGGACCCGTGGATTTTGCTGGATGGGAAGCTTATCGAGCGCGACGAGATTCTTCCCGAGAAGGGGTATTGTTTAAGCTTCGGCGGAGCAGTCGGGTTCTACCTTCCTGAAGTGTTCAACGTAAAACGTTTCCGTTCCCTTTCGGGTTTTGTTGCTTCGCTTGCGGCAGAGAAGGCCGGTCTTCGTTCCGATTTCGTCCCTCAAGCTACGGTATATATGTTCGAGGTTGACGACTTTATTGAACCACTTGAGTCGAACAACCAGCTCTCCGTTCCGCTCAAACTGTTCGGGCCGCTCGTGCGTGAGAGCGGATCTGCGGAAACTACGCGAGGCGAACTAGAGGGGCGCCTGCGTGCTGCGGCAGACTGGCTTTGCGCCATACAAACAACCGATGGCAGCTTTCCGCCGGTTCTCAACCCGCTAACCGGAGAGGGGACGACAACCGATTGGCCGCGCTCGGCATTTACGGCATGGGCACTCGCTGCGGTCGGTAATGTTCTTAAAGAACCTCGGTACCGTGAGGCCTCGCGCGGGAACTTTCGCTATCTCTCTTCCATACTTATGCCGAATCCACCCGAAGGGGTCGAGGAGCGGATACTGACGCTTGCATACCTTGGACAGCATGCCTTCGAGCTTGGTGAAGAGCGCTTCGGCAAGCAGTGCAGAGAGTTGATCGGCGCGGAGTTCAACCCGTCCGCATGGGACCCCATTACTCTCGGCCAGGTGGCAAGTTTTTTTGTTCGTTCTCCCAATAGGACCGAACTCCTGCTTCCACGGTTGCAAGAACTCACGGAAGCTGGGCGCGCCGCTTTCGGTCTTGCAGAAAAAGGAGCACATGCCGCCAATCTTGCCCTGTGGGCCGAGTTCGGAAATGCTTTTTTGGCGGTGAGCAAGACGGCTGGCGTCTCCGGGGCCCATGAGCTTGCAGAGAGGGTTATGGGCTGGCTTGTCTCCCGGCAACTGGATGACGGTTCATTTCCGGCAACGACAAATTCTCATTTCGCCTATGTATGCGGTACGGGAAAGATTTTTGAGGTTCTGGCGGCATGGCAGCCAAAATACGACGAATCGCTCCGAAGGTGCTTGTCGTGGGTTTTGCGCATGCAGTACAGTGCAGAAAGTTCATTTTTCGTACCTTCAAGAATTCGCGCTAAGGTGCTTGGCGGATTCCGCCACGATTTTTTGAATCCGGATCTCCATATCGACGCCGCCGGACACGTTCTCCTTGGCGGCGCGCGCCTACTCGCACACGAGTCCGAATGAGAGCTCTTCTTCGTGCGAGATGAACATAAAGTGGATGGAGTAGGTGCCGTCGCGAGGTGTTCCGCCTTCCTCGTGCGTCAGACCCTCTTCTTGGGCGCTGATGTGAAAGTGGTCATAGGTGAGGCCACGCAGCTCCGGCAGGTCGAGGAGGTATCCGGGGAACTCTTGGCCGACCGTTTTTTTCGGAATTTTATGAACGGGGATTTCGTATTCTACCGCTACGACGCGATAGCCGAGTACGCCATAGACAGGTCCCCCTGCCTTAATGGCCTCTGGTGTACCAAAATGTTGCATAACAACCTTCCCCGCTTCTTGCGCCTGGGCTTCTTCGCCTGGGTGGCTGACGTAGCGCACGCCAGGCGGGAGGTCGCGGATGGTGAGCGGTTCCTCCGTTTTGACGCTTCTCGTCTTAAATAAGATAATACCGAGTATTGCAACACCGGCGATGATAATAGGGAACAAAATTCGGGGATCCATGATGCGCTTCATAAAACAAAATGCCTGGGGATTCGCGACGACGGGGGCAGCCGCGGCGATTTTAATTTTCGGGATAGCACTCGTATACCAAAACTATCGCAAAGAAGCCGCAGTTCCGCAATATGCCAAAGATTTTACTCTCAATGATTTCAGCGGCAGAGCCGTTTCGCTCTCGATGTTCAAGGGTCAGCCGGTCATTCTCAACTTCTGGCAGGCCTCTTGCATCTTTTGCCGCTACGAAATGCCCATTCTCGAAGAAGCCAGCCGGCGCTACTCCGAAGCCGGGCTCGTGGTCTTGGGCGTGCACCGGACTTCACGGGAAAATCTCGCATCCGGCAGAGTGTTCGCGAGCGAGCTCAAGATTACCTACCCTCTCCTCATCGACGAAGACGCCAAAGTGTACGAATTTTACTCGAATGGCATTCTCGCAATCCCCGTCACTGTATTTATCGGTCGAGACGGCATCACCGCCTCTACCATTTACGGCAGCCGCTCAAAGGCGGATTTTGCCCGCCTTATCGAGCAGTTCATGGAACAGAATAAGTAACTTCGCATGGAAAAAGAGTCCCCGTATGGCCCTTACCTTCCCGACCGACCATTCGTAGCGCGTGCCGGTGGAGTGCAGGACAACGGCACGCCGTGGTTCGGCGGGTCGTTGAGATCGAAGAAAGAAGCGCTCCTCGCGCGCCTTCATTCACTTCTTGTTCGGGGCGTCGAATCGCTTGAGGGGCACCCTCTCTTTTCTTTTTTCGAGGACTTTTCGGAGAGGCTCGTTACGAGGGACCACGAGCGAGTGCTCCAGTGTCTCTATAAACAAGGCGTTCTCAAAGCGCCGGAGATTTACGTCGACCAGGTTTTTAATGACGAACCGAAGCTTTTCTATCTTAGCGTTGCGGAAGCTTCTCAGGCCGATACGACGGATGGCCATGTGCCGCGTCAAGGATATAACCGCGGAGTGTCCTTTGATTTCGATGAAGCGGCTTCGAAGGCAATTGGTGAGTTTCTCGAGCGCTATGCGCTCTCTACATATCGAATAGCCGACCTTGTGCGTGCTTCGCCGGCGAACTTGCGTCGTCGCAAAGCGTGCTTCCTGGATCCCGTCCTGCTTGCGGGTTTTTCCGACGAGCAGAAGTCAAAGAACATGCGTCTTTACTTCGGTGAGAAATCTCATTTTTTCTGGGCCAAAGGGGAGGAGCTTACAAGCGGAAAGACCGCTCTTATGCCGGCACAAACCGTTTTTTGGAATTATTACGTTGACCACAACTTTGCCGAACCGATCCTTCGCGAAGCGAACACCAACAGCGGGGGCGGGTATTTTACTAAAGAAGGAGCGATCCTTTCCGGGTTGCGCGAACTTATCCAGCGCGATGCTTTTTTCATCTACTGGCTCAATAAGGTCGCGCCTCCGCAGATCGACCTCAACGAAATCTCACATCCCGGGATCCAAAAGATACTCGACGCGCTCAAGCGGTATCAGTTGGAGGCGCGCGTGGTACATCTTACCTCGGACATCGAGTTGCCGTCGGTGGCGGCTATTATACTTGATGGGAGCGGTGGCAAGCGGGGTGTCTACCTGGGCGCCGGCTGCGAATGTTCTCTGCGGGGGGCGATCGAGCGCGCCCTGACGGAAGCGCTCTCCGTGTATCACTGGGTCCGGAAGCAAGAATCTGAAGGATTCTACACCCTCCCCAGTCCTTATGTGCCCTTCTCGCTTAGAGAGCTTGGTCAAAAAGAGCGGCTGCTCTACTGGGCCAATCCGGAGACGTTCCGCCATTTCAAATGGTTTTTGGACGGTGAGTCGATTCCTCTTGCCGACCTTGAGCGGCGGTTTGCGCATGTACGGTTTCAAAACGATGCCGAAGAGCTTGCCCACCTTGCTTCGCTTATAGAAACACGTGGTCCTGAATACAAGATCTACTGCTACCTTTCTGCCAACGAAGTTCTTCGAGAGGTCGGTTATCGGTCTGCGAAGGTAGTGGTTCCGGCGCTTGTTCCTCTCTATCTTCACGAACACAATGCGCCTCTCGGAGCGGTGCGCTTGACGGAGGTGCCTGAAAAATTAGGGTTCGGGTCACGAGAGTTTCCGTTCCAGCCCCCGCATCCCTTTCCCTGATTGGGGAGAGCCTTGTTGTGGATAATCAAAAAGTTGCGCTGTGGTGTTCTTTGTAGTATCATCAAAACGAACCATGTCTCGCCTGCCGCTTAAGAAGTTTCTTGGATCGGCCTTTCATATCCTCTTTTTAGGGGCGCTTGTTTTGGCATTGAGCTTTCTTATAAAAAGGGCCGGGCCTGGCGGTAACGAGAGCGACAACAAGAAAACCAGCGCCTCTCCTCTCCTTCCCCAGGTACCCCAGGTGCGTGCCGATATTCCCGCTCCTGCAGAGGGAAGCGGCGTAGCAGAGGGAAGCGGCGTAGCAGAGGGATCGGCAGGGGGGAGTGGTGGTTGCGAAGGTTCAAGCAGCTGCTGCTTCAGGGGCCGAACCCTCGTGGCCGTTGGATTCAACCACGACGGCTCAATTATCGCAAAGCCGATCGAGGAGGTGCAGGAAGGCGAGTCCATTTTGGGTGCCGACTTCACGCAATCGCTTTTTGGTACGCTGCGACCCCTATCCGTCAAGGTTGATAAGGTCTTCGCGTTCGAGGGAGAGGCCCGAGATTTTGTTACCGTCGTGGGGGTGAATGGCAGCTCCGTTGAAGCGACAACGACGCATCCGTTCGTCGTGTCCCGCTCCGAGGAGGGGATCCGGGCTCAAGCGCTCACCTCCAAGCATCGCCTCTTCGCTATTTCTGCCGGATGGAGCGTTTTCGGAAGTGCGCGCGCGCAAGCGACCCGCGAGGCGGTGCTTAGCATCTCGGCCCGCTATCGCGATTACGCCACGGTGTATCATCTCAAAACGCAGTCGGAGAACTTCTTTGTTTCTCAAGACGGGGAGGCATTCTTCTTGGTCCTGAACGGCAAGTAGCTCATGCCGGGCAACATAAAATTTTATACGAAGACCTCGGCGCTCTCGGCACTTCTCGGGGTATTGGGCGCAGCACTTGTCATTTATCTCACCCCGCTCAAGAACCTGAATTTGGTCGCTCCCAGCATTAAAGATGCCAATCCGCAGGCGTTCTACGAAGAATATAGGGCCAAGCCGGAGGATTTTCTTTTCCTCGATGTCCGGAACCCGAACGAGTATTACACGGAGCATGCGGAAGGTTCTCTTAACGTGCCCATAAACGTGCTCTATACGGAACAAAAAACCCTTCCGAAAAGCGGGAAAACGATCGTGTTGATTTGCACCGGCGGGGCGCTCTCCGGCGTCGCGTATCACTATTTAGAGCATCAGGGCTTCCTCAACCTGCGACGCATCGATGGTGGTGTTTCCGCGTGGAAGGCGGCAGGACTGCCCACCGTGCGGAATAGCTGGTATAGTAGTTACAACAAGAAGGGGTCGTAAAATCAGGTTATGACACAAAACGTTAAAATCATGACTTATGTCCTCATTGCGTTACTCGTCATCGTTGGCGGATATTTCGGTTATCAGTGGCGGGAAAAGCGCCGCGCCGCGGCCTATCGCGAGTCCTTCAGCTCCGGGAGAGGGCTTTTTGAGCGTGGAGATGTCAAATCGTTGAGCGAGGCGGCGCGGGAGTTCGAAGACACTCTCCGGCGGGCAACATCACCGCAAGAAGAGGGTTTGGCGAAGCTCAACCTCGGTGTGGCCACCATGCTCATCGATCCACCTAAAGGAATTTCAATTCTGAAGGAAGTAGTTGCTGACGAGTCCTATCCTGGGATGTATCGCGCTGGCGGCGTTGTTTATATCCTGGACTACTACAATATGACCTACGATAAGGACTTTGCTCGCAAGTATATCTTTTCGGGCGGGGAATTGTGGGAGTCGTTCATTAAGGGTGGCGATATCACCGAGGCGCTCCGTTCCGCTTACGAATATTCGCAGCAGTTCTGGCGTACCGTGACAGCTGACTATCGCCTTGCGTACTGGTACGGCAACCGGCTGATCGAGGAGGCAAGCGGTCTGCGGACAATGACATCAGAACAAAAGACCGTCTACACGCAGCGTATGAGAGAAAATCTTCAGGATGGCGACCGTCTTTTGGCCGTTTCGTTGCGCAGCACGGACGTCGCGGCCGGCGGACTCTCCGAGTTCAACCGAGTTCTCGTGTTCACGGTGCGCGGCATTGCCTATGCTGAACTGTATCTCCTGCGGGGAGGGAGCGAGAACAAACAACTGGCCGAGGAATCATTCGACAAGGCAATCCAGCAAGGGGGCGCCATTTCTGATAACCCCTACGGCCGGGACGCTTCTCTGTATGCGCGGTTTTTCTACAGCGTTTTCCTTTCTGTTCTTACCGAGCGCGGCTTCGAGAACAGAAGTGTGGATATGAAAAAGCAAATTACGGCACTGGTTGCTGAAACTGACAGAAGCCTCTCGTTCTTCGGGTTCCTTCGCCGTCTCGCGTCGCTCGAGTACCAAAACGATCTCTTCCGTCGGTACACGCTTTCGCTTGCTCAGCAAGATGAACGGTTTAAGGCCTTGCTCAAGGAGTTGGGCTGGCAACTCTAGGGCCGCCGTTTTGACTTCATCAAAATAAAAAGAAGAACGGCAGCGCACGAGGCGCTGCCGTTTCCTTGGGGAAGGTGCATTAGCGAGGGGCGGGGCGGTAGGTCACGAGCTCGAGGGAGCCGAGCGGCCCCTTGTATTTCACGAACCGATTGACCTCGGGCGCGTACCAGTAGGTGATGGTCATGCTGCCGCTCTCCCAGCTGTGGGTCACATCCACGCGGATCGCGAGGAAGGTTCCGGCCGGAACCGAGATATTCTCCCAGGTGCCGGCTTTCCCGTAGGTGCTTCCGTTGCCCCTGTACCCACCGCCGGACCAACTCCAGCTTGAGGACCACTTCTTTCCTGGGTAGAGAGGGAAAGAGAAGGTGTCGAGGTAGGGTGAGTAGGAGATGGGGCGGTTGAAGGCCGAGTAGCCAGTGAGGGTGTTTCCCTCCTTCGTGAGGACCGTCTCGGTGCCCCAGAGGTTCACGGTCAGCGTGTCTTCCGAGGTCTTCGTGACGGTGCTCGTCTTCTCGGCGCCGTTCACTTTGTCGACCCACGCGTCGCCGACTCGGATGTCAGGCGCGTTAGCAGTCGGACCGTTGTTCTCCTCGCGGGAAGCAGATGCGGGGGCGGTCGCGCAACCGGTAAATGCCAGAAGTACGAGGGCGATATTCGCGATCTTTCTCACAGTTTCCTCCTTATGTCGGGGTGGAAATCAAACTTGCTGCTGCAATTTTAGCACACCTTATTACAAAATGTCAAGCTTTTGTACTTACGCGCTGAATCCGAGTATGCTACTAAATACGCGCATGTTTCTGGAGTTGTGCGGATTCAAATGATCGACATCTCCCTTATTCCGTGGGCTTTTGTCGCGGGGATGCTTTCGATCCTCGCGCCGTGCACGTTGCCTCTTATCCCGGCTTACCTTGGATCCATCAGCGGTGTTTCGCTTGAGGATCTCAAGGATCCGGCTAAGGCCGGTGCAGTACGCCGGAAAGTACTTGTGAACGGTCTTGCATTCATCATAGGTTTTAGTGCTGTGTTCGTGACGCTTGGAGCGCTGGTCGGTTTCACCGGCGCGCTTCTTGTTGCCTACCGTTCATGGCTTGCCAGAATTGGCGGCATATTCGTCATTCTATTCGGACTTTTCATGCTGAATGTGCTCAAAATCCCGTTTCTTGAGCGCGCCGTCAAGTTCAGGCCGCCGACGCTCTTTGAGCAGGGCAGACCTTTAAACTCGTTTATTTTGGGCGCTGCTTTCGCATTCGGCTGGACGCCGTGCGTCGGCCCCATCCTTGGTTCGATTCTGTTCTTGGCTGGCTCCGCGGCAACCGCGCTCTACGGCGCCTTGCTTCTCGCAGTATTCTCGGCCGGCCTGGCGGTGCCGTTCCTTGCGATTGCGCTTGGCATTGGTTCTGCTTCGCGTCATCTCGCCAAGCTCTCCGCTTCCCTGAGCGTCGTTTCGGTAGTCGGAGGCGTTTTTCTTGTTGTACTTGGCATTCTACTTGTCACAGACAATATGGCGCTCCTTATTTTATACGGTTTCCAGCTGTTTCGGTTCATCAACTATGATCGGATTCTGGACTATCTGTAAATGCGGTTATAAGGAACAGCGAAGTGAAGATGATAAGAAAAGTGAAATGCGAGAAAGGTTTGTGAGCATACCCTCTCTGTTGCTACAATGTCCGTGGCGAATGTTGCCATGGATACGCCGAATTTCTCAAAAATTTTCCATCAATCAAGCAAGGACCATGCCAAGGGGCATCCGCCCACTCCTAGGCGTTACGAGGACTGGCCAGAGGAATGGCGCACCACCTACTACAAGGCCTATCCCCGCCTGCCGAAGATCGCGCTCGAGGACGGACCGCCGCGAGCCGACTTTTTTGATCTGATCAAAGCGCGGCAGTCGCGGAGAGATTTTACGAGGGCGTCGATCACCAAATACGAGCTTTCGGTATTGCTAAAGTACTCGTGTGGCACGACCGGCAAACTGACCAGCGACCGGTTCCGGCGGGCCCAGGCCTCCGGCGGAGGGCGCTATCCCATTGAGGTGTATCCGATCGTTTTTCGTTCGGGTGAGGATTTGAAAGCCGGACTCTACCACTACAACGTAAAGGAGCACGCGCTCGATGTGCTGTGGGACCGGGAGTTCAGCGACGAGGATATCAGCCAGATCTTTACGTATCCGTGGGTGAAGGACGCTACAGTGGGCATCGTGATGACCGCGGTTTTCTGGCGCAATCAAAATAAGTATGGTGAGCGCGGGTATCGCCAGATTCTCCACGAAGCTGGCCACATTGGGCAAAATACGTACCTTGCTACAGAGGCACTCGGCCTAAAGTGCTGCGCGTTGAGCGGGACGCGTGACGAAAATCTTGAAAAATTAATTGATATCGATGGCGTCACCGAGTCCGTCGTGTATGCGTTGGCGGTTGGGAGATGAGTGGGGGCATTGACCAGCGTCGCTGGATAGAGTATCCTGCCAGCGTGAAAAGGGTATTAAAAATTTACGAATTTCCGGTGGTGGTAGAGAAGGATGAAAAAGGGTATTTCTTTGTCTATGCGCCATCGCTCCAAGGATGCTACACCCAGGGACGGTCGTTGGAAGAGGCGTTGAAGAACATTCGGGAAGTCATCCAACTCCACGTTGAAGACCGCAGGGCGTTGAAAGAAGCCGTGCCGTATCGGAAACCAGTAAGCTTCTCGTCGGTGGAGGTGCGCGTATAGGGCCGCCGGCTATGCCGAGGCTGCCCAGGGCCAGGGAGGTCGCCCGAGCAATTCAGAAGCTCGGCTTCCATTTTGCTCGACAGAAAGGGAGCCACGCCATCTACCGCCATGCCGACGGCCGGCGCATTACTGTTCCGGTTCACGGCGGTCAGGAGATCGGCCCTGCTACATTCCGGCAAATCTTGAAAGATGCTGGTATGAGCGCGACTCAATTCTGGAACGTAAAGTAATAAAGCAACGAGTGCACTGTGCCGCGCGCGATGAGAACTTGGAGAAACTCATTGACATCGACGGTGTAACGGAATCCGTGGTCTATGCGCTTGCGCTTGGAAAATAACAAGGTGCGTATTTTTGCGGTTATGGCGGCTGTTGTTGTCGCCGGCGCCGCTGTTTTTGTCTTTCGCGATCAAGCGGCGCGTTTTGCGTGGCGTGCCTCGCTGTCGGGACCCGCGCTTCTCCTCGCCCGTTCCGGTGCGGCGCTCGCGTTCGAGATCGGCAACTATTTTTTCAACGGAGGCGCGTACGATCTGGACGTCGCGGAGCGCGCGTTCAAGAAGGCGCAGCGCATCGATCCCGAGCTCCTGGGGCCGCGCTATCAGCTTGCGCGCATCGCGTTTTTAAGAGGCAATTTTTATGATGCGCTTCGACTCGCGAACGAAGAGTTCGCGTTGCATCCGGAATTTAAGCGCACGCATTATCTGCTCGGTCTGATCTACGGCTACTCCGGAAACTACGAGTTTGCGGCGCGGGAGTTTCTTGCGTTTTTGGAATGGGACCCGAAGAGCTGGGCGGCATGGAATGACCTGGCATGGGTGTATTTCGCACGCGGCGACTTTGTTCGTGCCGAAGAAGCGGCGAGAAGCGGGCTGGAACACAATCCCGGCAATTCGTGGTTGCTCTTGAGCCGCGGGACGGCGCTTCTGAACTTAGGGAAGAAGAAGGAGGCGGAAGAGGCGCTCGTGGGGGCGCAAGCGGCCGCGCGAACGCTCGGCGCCGACGATTGGGGGAGGGCGTACCCTGGCAATGATCCGGCGCTCTATGCCGAGGGCCTTCTTGAGATGCGGAACGTGATCGAGCGCAATCTTGCGTTGGTGCGCGAAGAGTGAGATCGTCTCTCTGTCGAGTGCGGAATGGTGGATAACTGTGCCGCTTCCAATCTTGTTTTGAAGGCGCTATAGTGAGGACAGGCGCGGCGGGCGGCGCGGTGCTCCCCGCGTCCTGCGAGTCGGGCTTTGAACACACTCCGGGGGAATGTGCTCCGCGCGTTGACATAAAGATCAATGGCTCTGACGGCCCGCTTAGCATGGCAGAACCGGCAAGCTATGTCGTGGCTTGGACGTCAGCCAATGTTGATTCTTGCACTGCCTCGGGCGCCTGGAGCGGAAGCAAACCCGTGAACGGTTCGGAAAACGAAGCCGGTGTTCTTGCCGGTTCCTATATCTACACCATCAACTGCAGCGGCCCCGGTGGTTCTCCTTCGGACTCCGTGACGGTGAATGTTTCATCGCCGGGCGGTGCTCGCTACAGCTGCCAAGGCGGCGCGTGTATCGTCGACCCTGCTGGTCCCTACACCGATGCGAGCTGCAGCGGTACCTGCGGAGGCGGCGGACCTGTGCCTACCGTTGACCTCAAAGTGAACGGTTCCGACGGACCTCTCACGTTCGAGGCGTTGGCCGGTTACACGGCGTCATGGGTATCTACTTCTGCAAGCCAGTGCGTCGCTTCGGGGGCCTGGAGCGGCGAGAAGGCAGTGCCGAACGGTTCAGAGAATTTCAGTAACATCGGCCGGGGCACCTACGTCTACGGGCTGACCTGTAATAACGCTAACGGTTCCGCCTCGGACTCCGTCCAGGTGACCGTCATCCAGGTGCCGCAATGCACGTTCGCGCCCAACCCCGGCTCGATCATCCTTCCCGAGACTGCCACGCTCTTCTGGTCCTGCCAGTTTGCCAACTCGTGCTCGATCGATCAGGGCATTGGTTCGGTGGATCCTGTCTCGGGCAACCGCGAGGTGCAGCCGCAGGAGACGACGCTCTACACGCTCACCTGTCAGGGCACGGACGGAGAGCGGAGCTACCCGGGAACGGTGCGGGTATTTAGTCCGAGCTTGAAGGAGGTGTTGCCAAGGTAACAATGGCACAGCGCGCGTCACGCTCGCGAAACTGGATATGGATGGGAGCCGCTTCGGCGGCGTTTTTGGCAATTCTCTTGTGGCAGGGCGGGCAGGCGCCCGGCGGCTCGTCCGAGCTGGGGTCATTCTCGTTCTCGCCGCGGGGTCCGGCGGGCGGCGCGGTTGTTCCCGCATCCTGTGAATCCGGTTTTGAACATTTTCCGGGTGAGTGCGCGTCTCCGTCCGCTCCTACTGTCGACCTTAAGGTGAACGGCTCGGACGGTC
>JACOXQ010000065.1 GCA_016182285.1 Candidatus Kaiserbacteria bacterium | reverse complement strand
GAATCAAATCTCTTGCCCCATCTTTTCTTAAATCAAATCACTGGCTTATTTAACGACCCGAATGAGCTCACTAAAATGAGCCAGGCCGCCTTTGCTTTTTACAAACCCGACGCAGCCATAAATATCGCTCAAATCATTCTTCAGGTAAATGCGGATGAACCTCTCGTGGATATCGCCGAGATGGACCGCCTTGCGGATATCCTGCGCGAAGAAGGATTGGATTACGCGAACAATCATCCTGGCGGGTTGCCGCTCGGTACAGGTTCTGAAGCATATCGGTCTTCTGCATTTGCCCGTGTTGTCGCAGAAGCGAAAGATATATATGAGCACGAGCATGTAACGCCCTATTTCTACCGCCATCCGGAACTTTTCAAACAACGCATTGTCGCGCCGTCCACAATCCATCCGTTCGCAGAGAGCGCACGGCTCACACTTGATACTGCCGAAGATTTCGAATTCCAGCGCCATCTCACAGAAGGCATGGGATTCTCGGAACCGTTACAACAGCCTTCAACCAATGAAATACTGACGTTTCTGCAGTCGCATCCGGACATCGTCGCGATCAATAAAAATGTGGTCCAAAAGACCTTTCCGAGAGCTTGACATATATAATGTAGTATATTATATTTTAAGTGGGCGAATTTAGGCCACCATGTACAATCAACTCAGAGGAGAGCAACATGTTCAAGCGTCTATGGCATCGTGGGTCATGCGAGTACGGCTGTTGCGGGACACAGCTAACGTTCTTGATATCCAGTTTTGTTTCAGTCGTGTTTGGTTGGATCTGGTTGTGGCACTCCTTGCGGTTTGGCCACAATCCACAAACCGCGACACTGCATGTGATCCTGCTCATGTGCGCCGGGACCGCCGCGTTTGTCGCACTCGTCGTCTCTCCACGGTCTTGGTTCGAAGAGACGGAACGTTGCAAAAAGTGCGGTAGCACCTGGGTGAACACGGCGCATCGTCTTATCGGACGGATTACCAGTTTTCCTCCCATTGATGTTGATTCAGTATGGGATGGCGCAGACGCGCTCTCAATGCTCGTAACCCACTGTCGTCGCTGTGGCCACGAGACAGAGAGGCCGTCTGTCTGGTTTACACCCGTGATGTGACGCGTTGGATACCGTTTTTCACCCTCCCATCGGGAGGGTGTTTCTTTTTTGCTCCGGGCATGGTTATAGTAGGAATCCAATGACAAAGGCGAGCATCATCATCACTTGCTACAATAAGGAGCGGTATATCAGCCGCGCTATTAATAGTTGCATCAATCAGGATTTTCCGCAGGACCAATACGAGGTCATCATCGTGGACGACGCCTCCACCGACAAGAGCCGCGATGCGATAGCGCTCTTCCACGGATTTTCGGGCTACCATTTTATTCGCACGAAGTTTTTGAAGAAGAATAAAGGACCGGCACATGCATCAAATGTAGGCATTGCAATGGCGAAGGGGAAGTACATCGTGCGTGTTGACGGAGATGATTATATTCATAAGGACTTTCTTTCCGTCATGACAGAGGCTCTTGAGTGGAACTCCGATATTGGCTTTGTGTATTGCGATTTGGTAGTCGTTACAGGTTCGGGTGCTCCGAATCAACGGAAGTTTCAGCGCAATACGCTTGAGCGGCTCCTTAATCATGGAGCAGGAGTATTGTTCCGGAAGAAGCATTTACAAGCTCTTCATGGATATGACGAATCGTTGCGCAACTGCGAAGATTACGATCTCCTGTTGCGATATGAGAAAAAATATTCAGGATATCATCTGCGGCTCCCCTATTACCGTTATTTTAAGGAGGGAAGCGCCTTGAGCACCGAACACGCGGAGCGCAAGCACATCAAAAAAGAGATTCATACGCGTCATGGACAAAAGCATTAAAAACATGTTACGTTCATAATCACACTATGGCTAAAATATATATCGGGAAGCGGGCGGTCGGCAACGATGAGCCGACCTATGTTATCGCAGAGGCGGGGGTCAACCATAACGGTTCGCTTGCGCGCGCCAAAGAGCTTATACGCAAGGCGGCGGAGGCGGGTGCCGACGCCGTCAAATTCCAGACCTATAAGGCGGACAAGTTGGTCACGAAAACGGCTCCGAGGTTTTGGGACTGGAAAGGCGAAGAGAAGAAAAAAGGCACCCAGCATGACTCCTATTCGCTCCTGGATAAATTTCCATTGAAACATTATCCGGAGCTCATTAAGACTTGCCGGAAATACGGAGTGGAGTTCCTCTCAACCCCTTTTGACGAGGATAGCGCCGACGCGCTCGTGAAGTTCGGCATGAAAGCCATAAAAGTCTCTTCTTCCGACGTGACGAACCTTCCGTTCCTGTCGCATCTTGCGAAACACAAATTGCCCATACTCCTTTCGGTCGGCGCCTCAACGATGGGAGAAATAGAGGAAGCGGTCCACGCCATAGAAATGGCAGGCAACAAGAAAATAGTCATTATGCAATGCACGCTCGTGTACCCGACGCCGTTTGAGCACGCGAATATCCGTGTTATTCCGACGCTCGCACAGATATTTCCGGAATATCCCATCGGCCTTTCCGACCACACGCTCGGTACCCACATCCCGCCTGCGGCCGTGGCGCTTGGCGCGCGCATGATAGAGAAGCATTACACCGTAGATAAGGCGCTTATGAAAAGCGCCGACCACTGGCTCTCGGTTGATCCTGCAGAGCTGAAGGAGATGGTGACCGCCATCCGCCATGTAGAAGCGGCACTCGGCACTTCGCGCAAACACGTGCTTCCAGCGGAGCACCACACATATCTCTATGACAAGCGCAGCCTCGTGTCCGCGTGCGATATCAAAAAAGGGGCGAAGATAACGGAAAAGATGCTGACCCATAAGCGCCCCGGCACTGGCGTCCGTCCCAAATATCGTGACATCGTCGTCGGCCGTCGCGCCTCCGTAGATATTCCCGCAGACACCACCATTACCTGGGAGATGGTATAAGCAACCTATACATTTCGGTGTAGGTTATAGTAAATACCAATACATGAAAGACACTCTTTCAACGCTCTGGCGGGCGTTCGGCATGTATCGCTGGCATGTGGTAGTGCTCGCTGTGTTCGGCTTTTTGAGCGCCATACTGGAAGGCATCGGCATCAATGCCGTCATCCCGCTCATCTCCTTCTTTACCGGCGGGGCGAACACATCGACCGATTTCATAAGCCAGACCATCCAAGCGCTGTTCGCTTTTCTTCACATACCATTCAGCTTCCGGTACTTGCTCGGCTTCATCCTCGCGCTCTTCATAGCGCGCTCCGTCGCGGTCATCGCCTTCGGGTATATTCGCGGATGGATCGTCGCCGATTTCTTGGGCAAAGAGACCGAGGATCTGCTCGGTCGGATGATGCGCGCGTCTTGGCCGTACATGCTCTCGCAGAAGCTCGGCACGATGCACAACAATCTCGTGCGCGACATCCAGTGCACTAGTAACCTGCTCTCCGTGGCCACTCAGGCCATCCAGTCCTGGAGCGGCTTTCTCATGTATCTTCTGGTGGCGGTGAACATTTCGCCCGTGATGACGCTCTATGCGGTCGGCGGCGGCGGCGCGCTCCTCTTCGTCGTCCGGCCTCTCTTAGAGCGGATGCGCCGCCTCGGGGACACAGTGTCGCTGACCGAGAAGCAATTCTCGCAGTTCCTCTCCGAGCACATAATCGGAATGAAGTCGGTGAAGGCCTCCGGCGCAGTGGAGCCGGCGCTTGCGGAGGGGGCTTCGCAGATTCGGCGGTTGCGCGCGCTCTCCATCCGCCAGACGCTCACGCGAGCCTTGAGCACAAGCTTCTTCCAGCCGGCCAGCCTCGCGCTCGTCATCGCGCTCTTCCTTCTCACCTACCGCTCGCCGGACTTCAACATCATCGCGTTCGCCGCCGCGCTTTATCTTATACAGAAAATATTCACGTATCTGGAATCCGGACAGAACGCGCTCGTCTCGGTAAACGAGATGCTGCCGTATGCCGAGAACGTCGCGAACGTGAAGCGGGTGCTCGCGGAGAACCGGGAATCGGCGAAGGCCGCGGCGAAGCCCTTCCGCTTTGAGAGCTCGCTCGCCTTTGAGCGCGTGTGCTTCGCCTACAACTCATCCGAGCCGACTCTTGAGGATATGTCGTTCTCCATTGAACGGGGACAGACCGTCGGTCTAGTGGGTCCCTCCGGAGCGGGGAAAACCTCCATCGCCGACATCATCCTGCGCCTGTTCCGGCCCGCACAAGGCCGCGTGCTGTTAGACGGCGTTGATGCAGAGGATATACCGCTTGCAGATTGGAGAAAGCATATCGGCTATGTCTCGCAGGATGTGTTCCTCTTCAACGGTACAATAGAGGAGAATATCCGCTTCTACCGTCCCGAACTTTCGCGCGAAGAAATAGTAGCGGCGGCGAAGCAGGCGAATATATACGACTTCATCATGGGACTTCCGGAAGGGTTTAAGACGATAACCGGCGACCGCGGAGTTATGCTTTCCGGCGGCCAGCGTCAGCGCATTGCGCTCGCGCGCGCTCTCGCCGGCAACCCGTCGCTCCTTATTCTAGACGAGGCGACTAGCGCGCTGGACCACGAGTCGGAGAAGCTTATCCACGAATCCATACGCGCTCTCCACGGCAGGATCACAGTGCTTATCATCGCGCATCGGCCCTCCACTGTCGCCGAGGCGGACGCGATTCTCGTTCTCCACCACGGGCGCATTATTGAACGCGGCACCCCGCAAGAGCTGCTCCAAAATCACGAATCGTATTTCTCTAAGATGCAAAGAGTGTAATGTGATATAGTTACCCGCATCATGCAGGACGATGGCGTAGCGAAGCAGGTAGCGAGGTGGGCGGCGCTCGGAGCGCTTTTTCTGCTCCCGCTCACGCCGCTTGTAGTCGCCAACTCGTTCTTTTTCCCGTTCATTACAGGCAAGGCGTTTTATCTGCGTACGCTCATTGAAATTGCTGTCGCAGGATGGGCGGTGCTCGCGCTCTTGGATAAAGAATACAGGCCGAGATTTTCTTGGGTCGGCGCGGCGGTTGTCGGATTCGTCCTCTGGATGTTCGTCGCGGACGCGTTCGCGCCCAACGCCATGAAGGCGTTCTGGAGCAACTTTGAGCGAATGGAGGGTTGGGTGCTTCTGGCGCATCTTCTCGGACTCTTTTTCGCCGCGAGCGCGGTACTGCGCGTAGAGAAGAAGTGGAGAGCATGGTTTCTCACCTCGCTCGGCGTCTCGGTCGTCATCGTCGGGTACGCCCTGCTTCAGCTAAACGGCACTTTCGCCATACATCAGGGCTCCACGCGCATAGACGCGACTCTCGGCAACTCCGCCTATCTCGCCGTCTATCTGCTCTTCAGCGTATTCGTCGCTCTCTGGCTCGCGCTCACGGAGAAATATTCGTGGCTGAAGTGGTCGCTCATCGCGCTTGCGGCTGTTGAGGCTGTTCTGATTTTCTTTACCGAGACGCGCGGGACGATAATCGGGCTCGTTCTGGCTCTCTCATTGGCGGCCGGACTTACATTGATGACAGCCGGCGGCCGCGCGCGGCGCGCGGCCGCTCTCGGCCTAGCGTTTATTATCCTCGCGTCAGCCGCGTTCTACGCGGCGCGCGATTCAAGTTTCGTACAGGGAAATAGCATCCTGCAGCGCATCGCCTCCATCTCGCTCGCCGACGGGCAGACGCGCTTCACCATCTGGGGTATGGCATTTCGGGGAGCGCTTGAGCGTCCGCTCACCGGCTGGGGGCAGGAAGGCTTTAACTATGTTTTCAATAAATATTACGAACCTTCGCTCTACGGGCAGGAACAATGGTTTGATAGGGCGCACAACGCATTCATAGACTGGCTCTCTGCGGGAGGACTGCCGGCATTCTTGCTTTATCTATCGCTTTTCGGCTCGGCGATTATGCTTCTCTGGAAAAGTTCGGAATTATCACGACCGGAGCGAATTGCGCTTACAGCCGCGCTCGCCGGTTACGCCGTCCACAATTTCTTCGTCTTTGATAATCTCTACTCCTATATATATTTCTTCGCGATTCTCGCGCTTATTGATTCGCAGGTTTCCCGTCCGATTGAAAAGTTTGAAAAAGCTCCCGAACTATCCGCCGAAGACGGCATGACGTATGTATTGCCGATCGCGTCCGTCGCCGCCGTCGCGCTTATCTGGTCCGTGAACGTTACGGGCATGCTCTCGGCGTCCAAGCTTATTGTCGCCATTACGCCGTCCGCGGATGCATCAAAAAACCTCGCCGTCTTCCAGGATTTTTCGGCGAACCCCGTCTTCGCGATGCAGGAGGTGCGTGAACAGATGGTGTCGTTTGCGAGCGCCGTCGTACAGAGTCCGTCCGTGCAAAATGAGCTGAAACAGCAGGCGGCCGCGCTCGCGATAACTGAAATGCAAAAACAGGCGGCGTCATATCCGCGCGATGCCCGCGTGCACTTACAGCTCTCGTTCGCGTATCGCATAGTGGGCGACGGCGCGGCCGCGCTCAAAGAGATTGAATCGGCCATTCTCCTCTCGCCGAAAAAGGTCGGATTCTACATAGAGAAGGGCACAGTTGAGTGGGACATCGGCGACGCAAAAGCGGCGCAGAAAGATTTTACCGCCGCATACGAGCTCGCTCCGCAGTTCTCAGACTTGGCCGTATACGCCGCGGCCGGCAATATCGCCGCCGGCGATAAAGCGGAGGCGGACAAAATCCTTACGGACGTTTTCGGCACGACGGACGTTGACAGCGATATTCTCGCCGTCGCTTACTACCGCTCCAATGATTGGCCGCGCCTAATCAAGATGCTGAAAGCGCGCGCTGATAAGCCGACTGCCGACGCTCGCGCATGGTTCTCTCTCGCCGCCGCCTACTACACGGCCGGCGATAAGGCGGGCGCCATACAGGCGATTAATACGGCAACTGCGAAATATCCTGATTCTGCGGAAGCAGGCGCCGCTGCGATTAAGCAGATACAAGAAGGGAAATGAATCTGAAAGAACACGTTCCGCTCGCTCCGCTCACTACATTCGGCGTCGGCGGCCCCGCGCGTTTTTTTGTTGAAGCGGAATCTGCTGAAGAAGTGGTTGAGGCGCTCGCGTTCGCGCGCGAGCGCGCATTGCCCGTGTTCGCGCTCGGCGGCGGCTCTAACATCGTGATTGCTGACAGCGGTTTTGACGGGTTGGTTATCGCTCTTCGTATACAGGGCGTCACGACAGAAAATAAAGATAACGGCAAAACATTTGTTACGGTCGGAGCAGGCGTCGCGTGGGACGACTTCGTAGTTTGGAGTATTGAAAAAAAGCTATCCGGCCTTGAATGCATGTCCGGCGTGCCGGGCACGGTCGGAGGAGCAGTGGTCGCGAATGTTGGCGCATATGGAGCGCAGGTGAGCGACACATTTGTGAGCGCGGAAATAATAGATACGAAAGGTGCAAGTGACAAGGTACAAGCGATACAAGTGATAAAAAAAGAAGAATGCGGCTTTTCATATCACGACAGTCTGTTCGGCCGTTCCGGCGGACGCTACATAGTCGTGAGCGCAACCTTTTCGCTCTCGGCGGACCCGGCAGTCACGCCGTCATATAAAGATAACCGTTTTGATATGGCAGAACTTTCTTTACAGCTTGGACACAAGCCTACGCAACAAGAAGTGCGCGATTCTGTGTTAAAGATGCGCGAAGAGAAGGGGTCGCTGATAATGAAAGGGAGAAAATCGTTCAGGTGCGCAGGCTCTTTTTTCCACATGCCGTTCGTTTCTAACGAGAAGTACGATGAAGCCGCCGGCATCGCCAGAACGCTTGACGCCGAAAGGGAGAAGGCTCTGCGGCCATGGGCATGGGAACAGCCGGACGGCTCGTATAAATTGGCGCCGGGATTTTTACTGGAGTACACCGAGTTTCAAAAGGGGTTCGTGCGCGGCGGCGCCGGAGTATCTCCTCTGCACGCGCTTTCAATAATCAACGTCGGCAATGCGCGCGCAAGCGAGATTGCAGAGCTTGCGCTTGACATGCAAAATGCGGTTGAAAAAATATTCGGAATAAAACTTGAACCTGAAGTTGAATATGTCGGCGATGTGGAAAATAGAATTTTATAAAAGTTATCCACACATACTATTTTTTTCACACAAAAAAGTTTTTTACGCGCGATAATGATACATAGAAACGTTTGCCCCTCAATTTAATTCGGGACAAGCGGGTCGACATATCAGCCGTTAATTTAAATTCGCAAAAATACCATGGCAAAAAAGCGAAAGGCCGCGAAGAAGAAGACCGCAAAGAAGCGAAAGGCCGCGAAGCGCCGCAAATAGTTTCGCATCAAGAAAAATCCCGCTCCGGCGGGATTTTTCTTTTTAATGTTATAATGTGCGGCGATGCTCGGGCTTTCTCGTTTTTTCTCCAAAAATCAGTCCGCGTCCTTCTTGAAGGATGCGGCGCCTATCGTCGCGGCTACGAACAAGTTTTCTGATGAGCTTATTGAAGTTTCTGACGAGGGATTGCGGACGCGTTTCAATGAAGTGCGCGCCCGCGCCCTGCGTAGCCCTGGCGAAGCAGGGGGAGCGGCTCCTGAAGCCGATATACCGCTCATCTTCGCACTCGTCCGCGAGGCGTCGCGCCGAACCTTAAAACAGCCTCATTTTGACGTTCAGCTCATAGGCGGCCTCGCTCTCCTTCGGGGGAAGATCGCGGAGATGCGCACCGGCGAGGGCAAGACGCTCGTCGCGACTCTGCCGGCGACCTTCCACGCGCTCGCGGGCAAGGGCGTGCAGATTGTCACAGTCAACGATTATCTGGCGCGCCGCGACGGCGTATGGATGGGACAAGTCTACGATTATTACGGCCTCACAGTCGGCGTAGTCACTAGTACGGGCGCGTATCTGTATGACGCATCGCATGTAGAAAAGGCAGAAGATGCAGAGCGAGATGCCGAGGGTTTGTTCAGGGTCTTTTACGATTACTTGCGGCCTGCGGCTAAGAAGGATGCATATTCCGCAGATATCACCTACGTCACCAACAACGAACTCGGCTTTGATTATCTGCGCGACAACACCGCATACGACGCATCGCAGATCGTACAGCGCCCCTTCCACTACGCGATTATTGACGAGGTGGACTCCATCCTGATAGACGAGGCGCGCACACCTCTTATCATCTCCGGTCCGGCCGGCGATTCGCAGAGTCTCTACGGGCGATTTGCCGAGATTGTCCGCGGAATGAAGGCCGGCGAAGATTATTCCGTTGATGAGAAGCAGAAGGCGATACAGATTACGGAGGAGGGTATGCACAAGGCGGAGTCCGCACTCGGTCTGGAAAATCTCTACACCGAGGGAGGAGTGAAGTATGCGCACCATCTGGAGACCGCCGTGCGCGCACAGGCGCTTTTCCAAAAAGATAAAGAATATGTCGTTCGCGACGGCGAGGTAATAATAGTTGATGAATTCACCGGCAGGATGCAGCCTGGCAGGCGCTGGTCCGAAGGCTTGCATCAGGCGATAGAGGCCAAGGAGGGCGTAAGTATTAAAGAGGAGACGCGCACCTATGCGACTGTAACGTTCCAGAACCTCTTTAGAATGTACGGGCGCCTTGCAGGAATGACGGGAACGGCGCTTTCTTCCGAAGAAGAATTTTATACGGTCTACGGCCTTGACGTTGTCGTAGTGCCTACCAATAAGCCCGCGAAAAGGAAGGATTATGATGACCTGATTTTTCAGAGTTCCGCCGGGAAGTACCGTGCCGTCGCGCGCGCGGTGAAGGAGCGCCACATGAAGGGCCAGCCGGTTCTGGTAGGCACGGTCTCCATTGAAGATAACGAGACGGTCAGCTCGTATCTCGCCGAGGCGAGCGTTCCGCACGAGGTTCTGAACGCCAAGAATCACGAGAGAGAGGGCGAGATTATCGCCGAAGCGGGTAAGGAGGGGAGAGTAACGGTCGCGACGAACCTCGCCGGCCGCGGCGTGGACATCAAGCTCGGCGGCGCGCTCGCCACTAGCGAGATGCGGGAATCAGTTCTCGCGCTCGGCGGATTGATGGTCGTCGGCACCGAGCGCCACGACGCGCGCCGCATTGATAATCAGCTGCGCGGCCGTTCCGGCAGACAGGGCGACCCCGGCGAGACGAGATTTTATGTATCTCTTGAAGATAAGCTGATGCGCGTCTTCGCCTCCGAGACGCTGAAGAAGGTGATGGGGCGCTTCGGCATTCCCGAGGATGAGCCGATAGAGAGCTCTATGATAACGAAGTCTCTGGAGACCGCGCAGGAGCGCATTGAAGGATTCAACTTTGATTCGCGCAAACAGGTTCTCGCCTACGACGACGTGATGAACACACAGCGCCTCGCCATCTACGCTCGTAGGCGCGCCGCGCTCCTCGGAACGAACGAGGAGATGGAAACGCTTACGAAGGCGCTTCTGGGAGATAGCAGGCAGGATGTTTTTGACGCGAAAAAGGCGGAATTCGGAGATGATTTTATCGCGCATCTGCGCCGGCTGCTTCTGCAGGTTATTGACACATTTTGGCTGGAACATCTGGAAACGATGGATTATCTGCGCCGCTCGGTGTCGCTCCGCGCCTACGGACAGAGAGACCCGCTTATTGAATACCGCCGCGAGGGGCTCTCGCGCTTTCGTCAGCTAGAAGAGAATATCAGAACGGCTGTCGCTGATGCGCTTCCGCGGCTTCAGAATATGAATGACGCGCGAATACGCGCGGAACAAGAGAAGATACGTTCAGCTCTCGCGCTCGCCGGTAAAGAGGAGGGGTCAACGCATACGCCTATTAAAAATATCGGCGGTCACGGCCGCAACGATATCGTTACCATAAAAAGGGGTGCCGAAACTCGCACGATTAAATTTAAAAAAGCAGAACCGATGCTCAACGATGGATGGACCATCGCTGAAAACCTCAAATGACAAATCTCAAAAACCAAACAAGCTCCAAAAATCAAACTCCAAATGGAAATAAATATGATTTAGAGGAGCGCTCACTTATTTTTGCAAAGGATGTTCGCTTATTTGTACCTCGTTTGCCAAGAACGATTGCAAATGCAGAGGATACAAAACAGCTCGTTCGTTCTTCTGGATCGGTTGGTGCGAATTATCTAAATGAGTCGCGGGAGCTGATGCTCATTCTGACCGCAATTATCAATAAGGCCCTCTGATTTTTTGGTGCTTGAAATTTGTTTGGTTCTTGCTATTTGAGATTTGGTGCTTCCCTCCACTTGGTTCCCTGTGCTTTCTGGAGTATTGTGCTGTTATGGCATTTGTTGACGAAGCGAGAATATATGCGGAGTCCGGCAAGGGCGGCGACGGCGTTGTACGCTGGTTGCGCACCAAAGAATCTGCAAGAGGAGGCCCTTCAGGCGGCGACGGCGGCAAAGGCGGGGATATCGTACTCGTCGGAGTCCGCGACATCTCGGCGCTCGCTCACTATCGGTATGAGAAAAAATTCCATGCGCAGGACGGCGAAGCTGGCAAGGGCGAACTGAAGCACGGCGCGAACGGCGCGGACACGCTTCTTAAAGTTCCGATCGGCACTGTCGCGCGTATTGATAAAAGTGAAGAGGAATATGAAATTACAAAAGAAGACGAAAGAATTGTTCTCTTCCGCGGCGGCAAGGGAGGGCTCGGCAATGCGCGCTTTAAGAGTTCTACGCACCAGAATCCGTTTGAGAGAACTGTCGGTAAAGAAGGCAAGGGCGGAGACATTGAGTTAACTCTTAAGATTATCGCGGACGCGGGACTTATAGGTCTGCCGAACGCCGGTAAGTCCTCGCTGTTAAATGCGCTCACGCATGCCAAGTCTAAAATCGGCGATTATCCGTTTACGACGCTCTCGCCGAATCTCGGCGACTTTTACGGCCATATAATCGCTGACATACCAGGACTCATAGAAGGAGCCTCGTCCGGACGAGGCCTCGGAATAAAATTTCTTAAGCATGTTGAACGCACAGGAATTCTGCTGCATCTCGTCTCTGCTGACACAGACGACACCCTCGCATCATATAGGGAAGTGCGTAAAGAGATAGAATCGTTCGGGTA
>JACOXQ010000038.1 GCA_016182285.1 Candidatus Kaiserbacteria bacterium | reverse complement strand
GGTCAAAGCCGCAAGCCGAGAGGAAGCCGAAAAATTGTGGCAGCAATCAAGAAAAAAGGTCGAAAAAAATTAATAGCAAAAAATTAACGGCAACAAACCACCATGAGCAAAGGAATAGGCAGATTAATACAAATCGGAATCGCTCGCGAAACCACGCGGGGCACTTCGCCCGCATCGGCGACGTACTGGATTCCGCACAACGAGTTCGACATTTTCGAGAAGGATACAAAAATCACCGATGAACAGACACGTGGAGTTATTGAGGACAGCGTCGGGCAAAGCATCGTAAAGAAGTGGGCTGAAGGCGGCCTGAAAGCTCCGATCGGAGACAGGCACTTCCCGCTCCTGCTTTACGGAATTTTCGGAACGCTGGCATCAAGCGTGAAGTCAGGTGAGACGCTGGTCTACGACCACAACATAAGCGTCCAGCAGGGAGCGCAGCACCAGAGCTTATCGCTTTACATCGACGATCCGCTCGGCGGGCAGGATTACGCCCACGCGCTCGCGGTGCTGGCATCGCTCGAGATCGCGTACGAGCAGGGCAAGTTTGTCGACTACGCCGCAAACTTCAAATCAAAAAAGGGAGCGACGGCAACCTTGACTCCTTCGACGACCGCGGAAAACAGATTCCTGCCCCAGCACCTTACCTTCAAGCTGGCATCGACGCAGGCAGGACTCGACGCCGCGGGAGCGACGGTCATCAAATCGCTTTCGCTCAAGATCGAGCAAAACATCGAGGACGACGACGTGCTCGGAAACTCCGCGCCCGCGGATTTCCTCAACAAGCAGTTCGCAATCGAAGGGACGCTTGAAGCCATATGGCAAAACGAGACCGACTTCAAAAACGCGGCGCTTGCGGGAACGGCGCAGGCGATGCGGATCGACCTCGTGAATTCAGACGTTACGATCGGCACGGCTTCGAACCCGCGGGTCAAGATCGACCTCCATTCGGTCGTATTCAAGGAAATTACCCGACCCGTTCGGATCAACGAGCTGGTCAAGCAGACGGTTTCGTTCAAGGCGCACTACAACACCACCGATTCAAAGATGGCAAGCGTGCTTTGCAACAACCTCGTCAGCTCCTACTAAAGGTCGAAATTAAAAATTAACGGCGCAAAAATCAATGGAACGCGAAACAATCAAAACAAAAACCCCGAGCGGAAAAGAGCTCGAGCTTAAGGCATGGCTCACCGCGCGGGAGCGCAACGAGCTTCGGCGCGTATTCCTCGAGGGCGTCAGCATCGACCCGAACAGGAAGGATGCGAACCTCAAAGACCTTTCGGGCGACGTGCTCGAAAAAGCGGAGCACAAGTACGTCGAGATCGTCGTTGCGAAATACGACGGCTCGAACGAACGAGTGCTTGAACGGCTTCTCGACGCAAGCCCCGCGGAGTACGACTTCGCAGTGGCGGAAGCGGGAAAAATCGACAAGGGAAATTTTACGCAAGCGAAGTAGCGTATGAATGGGAGCGCTACTTCGCTGCGGGCAGGGGTTCGCTTACGGATGAGATGACGGCGGCGATCGTATGCAGGGAGATGGGATGGACGAAGCAGGAATTCGACGAACAGCCCGCGAACTTTGTCGACACGATAGTCGAAATGCTCCGCGCGGAAGGAAAAGAAGCGGAGCGCCGAATCAAGGAAAACCGATAAAAAACCATGGCAACTGAATCCAACGCAATACTGCAGATTTTGGTAAGAGTGCGGGACGAAGCCGCAGGAGCTTTGTCGCGCATTTCAAACGACGTCTCGGACTTGGGAGGCAGCTTCAACTTTGCGTTCGGAAAGGCGGACGCGCTCGCAAGCGCGCTTTCGGCAATCGGCGCTGGAGCGATTATCGGAAAAGCGATCAGCGCGTTCGGCGATGCGGAGGTAAAGGCGGCGCAGTTCGGCGCGATCATGCAGACGCTTCCCCCGAACCTCCAAACGCTTCGGGAAAAAATACTGCAGACGGCGGACGAAGCGCTCGCAAAATTCGGATTCGACAACGACGAGGCAGCGCTTTCAATGGGTCGGCTTTTGCAGGCGACCAAGGACGGAGTGCTTACCTTCGACGCATTCCAAGCGGCGATGGATTTGGCGAGAGCCAAGCAGATCGGGATCGAGGACGCGACGCGCCTCGTCATTCTGGCATTGGGAGGCAACACCCGCATGCTCAAGGAATACGGAATCGAAATCGACGAGCATGCAAGCAAGGCGACGGTTCTTGCGGGCATACAGGCGCAGCTTCGCGGACAGGCGGAAGCGTACAGCCAAACCCTCAACGGACAGCTTGAGACCATGAAGCGTCTCATTGGAGAGGGGCTCGAGGCGCTCGGGGCGCAGTTTGCGCCCGCGGTGGGAGCGGTG
The DNA here is from genome assembly GCA_016182285.1 of Candidatus Kaiserbacteria bacterium. Taxonomy (GTDB): domain Bacteria; phylum Patescibacteriota; class Minisyncoccia; order Phycocordibacterales; family Phycocordibacteraceae; genus C7867-001. The sequence continues at coordinate 131 of JACOXQ010000038.1, read as the reverse complement.
GCGGAAATGGTGCGCGACTGGATCAAGGCGCAGGGCGGGATCAACGCTGTGCTTGAGCAGCACCAGCTCCTAATAAAAATCGTAGCGGCGCTTCTTGCGGGAGTGCTTGTCGCGGGATTTATCGTCGCTGT
>JACOXQ010000061.1 GCA_016182285.1 Candidatus Kaiserbacteria bacterium | reverse complement strand
GTATTCAATAGTCACCGTATCAAAAGACGCATCCACGCCGTTCACGACAATTGCCGCGTAGGGTGTGGCGCCGGTAAACCACGTCCCGCCGTAGCGGACGAGAGTGTTCGTGAAGGACGACCCAGTGCTTGGGTTTTCTATTAAAATCTGACTCCAATCGCCCGCCGCGGGCGTCGTCGTCGCGCCATCGGCATTCATATCGCCGCCGTACAAATCGTCCGCGAATGAGGTAAAGACAACAGGGTTAAGCGCGGTTCCATTTGCGATAATCGCTCCGCGCACCGTGAGCTTCGGCTCCTGCGGACGCGTTATCTTTATGACAACCCCCGGCTCAAGTGTGAGCGTCGCGCCCGCATTTATGGTAAGCCCGGGACGGTCTATTAAGTAGGGGGATTCCGCCGCGGTGAGCGTTTTGTTCGCAGTGATGGTGCGCGAACTGTTCGCGCTAATGAGATAAGAAACGCTATTTTTTGCTTTCGGCGTGCCGTTCTGCATGAAGCCGTTCGCGTCTTTGCCGTTTCGGATAAACTCGCCGAGCGCGGTCGCCCAGTTTGCGGAGTCAGCGCCGGACGCGCGCGCGTCAACACGCTCCATCGTTTGTTTTGTGGTGTTGTTCCCTTTATTGCACCAGTTGCTACAGCCGGCAGGCGTCTTGTCTATCGTAGTCGTCGCGCCGTTCGCGACTCGTTCCAAGAAAAGTTCCTCGCCGGTGTTCGTGAGCGCCCAACTTGAGCCATCGTTGCCGTATGTCTGGTCAGCGGCGATGTCGCTCACAGTTGTGTCATCTGTTCGCTCAAGAAGATAGAAACCCTTCGCGGGGATGGTGTTTAGAAGCGCGATGTTCGGCGTTCCGTCACCTGCGCGGAGCGTCCATCCCGCGAGGGATATGTCCTTCCCGGTCGTATTATAAAGCTCTATCCATTCGTCGTTCGAAAGACCGCCCGGCACGGCGCCGTCTGTCCCCATCCACGCGATTTCATTTATGACAATGGGGAGAGTCGCGACTTCAACCACCTGCGTTTCTGGCGCGGATTCGTTGCCGATTGTGTCCACCGCTTTCACGGAGAACGTGTATATGCTGTTGTCGCTTGCGGTGATTTCGGTGGAGGTCGCGGTCGTCGTTTCTTCTACGCCGTTTTTGTTGATGACGAAGTGGTCAAAGTCGTCCGCCGTTGAGTTCCACGAGAAATGGAGCATTGTTGCTGTTGCGAGGCAACCTGAAACCGCGAGCGAATCGCCGCATTCTTCTGAAGTGAGCGCAATATCGGGTGGCGTGGTGTCTGCCGGTGGGGGTGGCGGCGGTGGAGGAAGAAGTGGAGGGGGCGGTGGAGGTGGTGGTGGTGGTGTTCCGCCACCACCGAAACCAGGTTCATACGGGTTCGGCGTGCTGTTATAAAGCGCTTCGTCAAATTGAGCAAGGCCTGACCTTACCCGTTGGCTGTCCACACTTTCGGTGTGGGCAGGCAGGGCAAGGTCCGGCCTTGCGGGGTCGCCTTGGGTCTGTTGTGGAAAACTCTGCGCCAAGGTCGGGCCTTTTCCCGCTTCGCTCCTTAAGGCCTGACCTTGCCGCGAGTTTTCCACAGCCGCGACCGCTGCACCCTGTCCAGAACTCTGCCGAGGGATCTGTCCGGTTTTAAGCCGCACCGTCTCACTACCCGGCGTGTTCAATTCCTCATACGGCACGCTCGTGCCGTACAGTTTTCCCGCGATGCCGTAAATCACGCTTGCCGTTTTGTCATAGATTTTTTGCGCCCAGTTGCGGTTTTTAAGCGCAAGCGTTTTTGTTTCGCGCTCTTTCGCGACCTCGTCAAAAAAGAGTTTGACTACCCCCGCGCCGTTCGCGACCGCTTCGCGCGAGAGCAGCCGCCAGTAGTCGGAGAGGATGAGGTTGTCGGGGTCGGTCAAAACAAACTCTTTAGACGAATCTGATAATTGCTCTTTCCAACCAAATGATGCATCTTTCAAAACAATCCTGTGGTAACCCACTCCGCTCCCTTGCACATAGCCAAACTCTGCTTGTAATCCATTTTTTAAAATTTCTTTTTTGTAGAAAATTGGTTGCGGATTTTTATATCTATCAGAAAGAATAGTATCTTTGCTAAAAAAATTCTTGTTTGAATACTCCGCAAGCGCAGATAGATATTCCTCAAGAGAGTCGCGTTGCGGTATATTGCCTTCGTTTTTCAAAGAGATAGTGTCAGGAGTAAATTGACTCGCAAAACTTTCATACGGGCTTGGTCCGCCGAATGCCGTTTCCGCGAATTCCGGATGCGGGTCGTTCCGCGTGTGGTCGGGCACTGACATATCTTCCACGAGATGGAGGATATGCCCGAGCGCCAAAAGTCCGCGCTCTTTGTCGCCCCACGCGTAGTCAAAGACCGCCCGTTCCCACGAATAGTCCGTATCCGCGCTATATACTTCGTATGCCGTTCCGTACAAGGCGCTTATGCCGGGGATTTTCGCAAGATTCCCCGCGTAGGACGCCTGCGCAAGCGTCCCTTCCGCCCACGCGGGCGCTTTCATCCATTCGTTCCCCGCGATGGTGAGCCCGCGGTTATACACGGGGTCGTAGAA
>JACOXQ010000060.1 GCA_016182285.1 Candidatus Kaiserbacteria bacterium | reverse complement strand
ATTCTCCTCAATCATCTTTTTATACTCTGGAGGGAATCCTCCGCGGTCTTTATAGAGCGCCTCCAGTTTTGCAGGTTCAATCGCGCCGGCTTCCGCCAGATTAGCTCCCAAATCGCCCCATGTAACCGGCAGTGTGACGCCATCGCTCGGCAAAACCGATTCTTGCAGTGAATCGGCATTTATTTTTTGCGTAGGGCTGCCGCTAAACGATATAGCGATGATGATACCGGCGCCAATTATGCTTAACGGCGTTGCATATTTTTCCATAGGTTTGGTTTTAATTAACAACAATCTTCCATTTTCTTTTCAAGGCCGGCGGCTTCGCCGCGTTTGTTCGCATTATCTGAGAGCAACAGTGATGCCAACAGCAGAAAAGCCGCTGCGATAAGAAACATCGTTGCAGCTTGTTCTAGAATGCCGTATGCGGCGATGAATCCTGAGGGGATGAATAATATCTTCCAGAGAAGGAGTCGCCCCGCAGATATGTTACGAAACCTTTTCTCCAGTTGATACGCGACGCCGACAACCGTTCCGCCCATGAGAAGCGCGGGGACTGCGAGATTGATTTGGTAGCCTGCAATGTGCGCTCCGACAAGCCAGACCCATGTCAGGAACACGCCGGCGCAAATGGGGCAAACCGTAAACGGCAGAACCCGATTTGCGAACCAGACGAATCCCGCGATGGCGATAATTGACACTGCTGCAATGGTGATAGTCATATTTTTAGACGAAGAGAATAAGCGCGCCCAAGACTACCATCGCGACGCCGGCGATAAGCCGTACGCGCGAGAGATGTTCCCGCTTCCATTCCTGCATCTTGTCAACGACGGTTTTGTCGGCGGAGAACCACAGGACGATGGCGAGCGGGACGATAAGAATGAAGTTGTAGAGGAAGAGATACCAGAAGCCGGCTACGTACGTAACCTGGTCGTGCAGGAGCCCTATAACCATGAGGTACGGGCCGCCCATGCAAGGGAACTGGCAGACTCCCACCAAGGCGCCGAGCAGGAACGCCGCTATCAGTGACGTCCTCTCCATGAGCCGCGCCATCGGCGCGTGAGCCGCAGACGGCAATGAGAGCCTGATTGGCGTGTTCGGGAAGAATCGGTTTATCAGATTGATTATTCCGAAGATGATGAGAAGAGTCGCACCGAGCTTCCCCATGAAGTGCGGAACGCTGAAGATATGAAGCACCTTCAATATGCCGAGCCCTATAAGCAGATATGACGCGAAGATGCCTGCGATGTATAGGCCTCCGATCTGCAGAATCTTCTTCCGCGCCATTGAGAGACCGAAGAGAAACGCGATGGTGATGAGCAGGATTGAGAACGAACAGGGGTGCACGCTGTCCAGAAGCGACGATATGAGCACGAGCGGCAGGAGCCATGCGCCCCCGTTGCTCATATCCCATATGATTGAAGAAGTCGCCGGACTGAATTTCAGGACGATAACCCCAATAATGAGCGCTCCGATAATCCCGGAAATAATAAATATGCGCTTCATGCTTACGGGGTTACGAGCGCCTTTATTTCAAGCTGGACCGCGCCTCCTGACGCATCCGTGAGCGTGACGAACCGGTCAATTCTCCCGACGCCTGCGGGGCCGTGCGCATTCGGGTCGTAGACGACGCGAATGGTTCGGCTCTCGCGCGCCGCTATCGTCTCGTTTGCGGGCGGAACATAGCCCATTCCAGCCATGCCGAACGGACCTTTCATGCTTCCGTCGCCCCCGACAATGAATGCGGTCGTGCACATGCAAGAAGTAAGTACGGTGGATACCGTTATATCTTTGTCCGTTGAGTTTGTCACGATGAATTCCTTGCTCACGTTTCCGTTTTTCATTGAGATTGTGCCGAAATCATAGAATGTTTCAGGCGCAGTGAGAGCGCTTTTTGACGTGCCACTCGCTCCAGTGGCTTCCTGAACAGATGCCGCGGTTCCGCCTTTTCCGGCATAGCCCCAGATGAAGAGGCCGACTAAAGCGAGAAGGACGACAACAATGATTGTGTTTGATTTCATGATAGTTAGAATTTAATCGCACAGCCCTTAAGAAGCTTCTATCTATCGGCGAAATCGCGAGTATTCAAAAAGAGAGAGCCAGCGCCGCATCTTTCTGTTGTGCGAGGTAAAAGGCGGAGAGCGGTATGAAATAGGCACGAGAGGTCTGTACAAGAGCGGTTGGAACAAAAATATGAAAACTGCGGATACGAGAATAAGAAGAACTGTAATCAGATTTAGCGGAGCGCTCATGAATGACTGGTACGCGGAGAGATGATGTATGGCTCCGGGAAGCGAGCACGAAGCGAATTGCCGACGACCGACAGGCTGGATAGAGCCATCGCGGCGCCTGCGAAAATCGGGTTGAGCAGAATCCCGAAAAACGGATACAGGGCGCCGGCGGCGACGGGGATAAAGGCGATGTTATAGAAAAATGCCCAGAACAAATTCTGTTTTATTATCCTCATCGTGCGCTTTGAAAACTGAATAACTTCCGGAATAAGCGCGAGGTCGCCCCGCATAAGCGTTATGTTGGCCGACTCCATTGCGATATCCGTTCCTTCGCCCATGGCGATGCCGATGTCGGCCTGCGCAAGCGCGGGCGCGTCGTTTATGCCGTCGCCGACCATTGCCACGATTTTCCCTTGTTTCTGAAGCTCTTTTACTTTTTCTGACTTTTTGTCCGGCAATACTTCGCTCATGACGTTATCTATGCCAGCCTGCGCCGCGATGGTTCTGGCCGTGCGGTCATTGTCCCCGGTGAGCATCCAGACTTCTATATTGTTTTCTTTGAGGGCGCGCACCGCTTCAACTGATTCTTTTTTCAACACATCGGCGACCGCGATTAAACCAACCGCCTTGTTGTCAACCGCCGTTATTATCACCGTCTTGCCTTGATTTTCCAAATCTATTATTTTTTCTTCCCACGCCGCGGCGTCAATTTTATTGTCAGACATTAATTTTCTTGTGCCCAGTAAAACTTTTTTATCATTTAATTCCGCTCTGACTCCGTGCCCGGGAATTGCCTGAAAATTTCCAACGCTCAACAAATTAACTTTTTCTTCTTTTGCTTTATTAACTATTGCCCGAGCGATAGAATGTTCTGATTTGTTTTCTATACTCGCGCTGATTTGCAGCACATCGCCAAAAATATCAGTAACAGCCGGTTTGCCATAGGTGAGCGTGCCGGTTTTGTCCATAATGACCGCATTTATTTTGTTCGCGATTTCAAGCGAGGCCGCGTCTTTTACCAAGATTCCCATGCCGGCGGCGTTACCCGAAGCGACCATGATAGCCATCGGGGTCGCGAGTCCGAGAGCGCA
>JACOXQ010000059.1 GCA_016182285.1 Candidatus Kaiserbacteria bacterium | reverse complement strand
GCCCGCGCGCTTGCGAAAAAACTCCTCGCATAGTTCTTGCGATATGCGCCCCTTTGCCGCCTCGACGCGAACGCGTCGGGGCGGCTTTTCTTTCATTCGCTAACATCAAGACTTCACCTTTCGGTGTGGATTGAATTCGTTTTCCGCTGAATTATTTCTACACAGCCTTATACACATACGTCATTTTCAAAATTTCGTGTATATGTGGTACGCTACTTGCATAGTAATAACAAAAGCAGCTTTATGAACTACGTCCAAAAACAATTTTTTAATGTGATGCTTTGGGGAGCATTCGTCTGCGTGGCTTTGTTTGCTTCCGCGGTTGTTGTTTCTGCGCAAGAAGCCGACGCGACTGCCGAGGAAGACATCGCCGCCATCGCGCCGGCCGGCATTGCGCCGGACAGTCCTTTCTATGCCACTGACCGTTTTTTTGAGCGAGTAGGGCTTTTCTTCGCATTTAATCGTTCCGCGCGGGCGGCGCGGCTTTTGGTGCATGCCGAGGAGCGCCTCTCGGAAGCGCGCGTGTTGGCGGAGAGTGGCGACGCGCGCGCGGAAGCGCTTGTTCTTGAGTATGACTCTACTCTCGCATCGGCATCTATAGAAGCGGAACTTTCCGGTAACGAGGGGACAGAAGCGGTTTTTTCCGAGCGCGCCGCGCGGCATGCCGCGACATTTGACCGCGTTATCGCACAAGTGCCGGAGCAGGCGAAAGACAATGTCCGCGCGGCGCGGGACCGGTACGTTGAAAATCATATCGCCGTGATGCGCTCGCTTGCCGAGAAAGCGCCTGAACGCGCGGCAGAGGCATTCGCCATGGCGTCGGAACGCCGCGCAAACGCCATCGCGCGCGCGGCGGAAGACGAAAGTGAAGACGCTCCCGCGCGCGCGCGCGAAGCGCGCGAACGCGCCGAGGAATTCGGAAAATACGCCGCGTTCGGCGAGGAGATATCGCTTATTGCGCGGAAACTGCGCACCGGAGAAGCGACAGTAGAACAGCTGGTGGAACGCGCGACAACACAGCACATTCAGGTTCTTGAAGACGTGCGCGCGCGCGTGCCGCAAGAAGCATTGGTGGGAATTGACTCAGCGCTTCAGAACGCCCAGCGCGTCCGTGCGTTTCGCGCCGGCGCGCTTTCGGATGTTGATGTGGATGCACGCATAGAAGCGCGCAAAACGGAAGCGGAAGTACGCAGAGAAGACGCGCTTCAACGGGCAGAATCATTTGCGCCTGTGGATGTCCGCGAGCGCATACAGCGCGGGCGCGTGGAGATTGAAGAACGCGGCGGCGAAGTGCGCCCCACAGAGCGGATTGAAAGCAGAATTGAAACGCGCACAGAAAACAGGATAAACGCGGTACAGGAGCGCGCCGCGGAAACGCGCGCGCGGACTGGCGGTGTTTCTCCTGCGGTAACTCCTGCGCGAGAGGTGGCTCCAGTTCAGTAAGGCGGGGATTAAGAGCGACAAGAAACACAAGAAACAAGCGATAAGAGGCAAGCGAAGCGGCTTGCCTCTTATTCTAGTGAGCTCCGTGACACATGTGGATAAGAAACAGGGAAGAGAGAAATGGTCTGCAGTATAATTAAAGGACAATTTCAATAAAAAATTCGTGCGGCGATGCGGGAAAAGTTTTCGCAGAACGCTGTTCATATGTGAGGAAAAACAAAAGCGACACAATTGCGATTTTTTTTGCAGTTCTGATTTTAGCAATCAGCGCGTTTTCAATGTTTTTCTCTTTTGCTTCCGTCGTAGCCGCCGCGTCTCCGCCGCAGATTCTAAATTTTCAAGGACGGCTTGCAAATGGGTCCGGAGACCTTCTCACGGGCACTCATTATTTTCGCTTCTCTATTCATAACGCTTCCACAGGCGGCAGCCAGCTGTGGCCGTCCGGTGATGCTACTCCCTGCACTCACACTCTCTCTGTCACAGAGGGCGTGTTTGTCGCCGGCGTCGGGGATACAACAGAGTGCGGCGACCTGCTTGATTTTGATTTCAGCACTAACAATAACGTATATCTCGGGGTACAAGTTTCTACAGCTGCCGATTCTGGTTTTGAATCGCTCTCCCCTCGCCAGCGGATTACAAGCGCGGCGTTTGCACAGGTTTCCGCCGCAGTTGTTGCAACCTCAAGTCCAGCAACCCAGACGACATTCGGAACTTCAACGCCGATCGGCAACTCTGTTATTACGATTGACGCGTCTTCTACCACTGCGATTCCTCTTTCTATTAGAGCGGCGACAGGGCAGGCAGGAACGGCAAATCTTTTCCAGATTCAGGATGCAGCTGCCACAGATATCTTTTCCATAAATGCAAGCGGAGGATTTATTGCTACGGCGTCGTCCACCATATCGGGCGAACTCCTCGTCTCAGGTTCCATCCTGGCATCTTCCACAATCGTAACCTCCCTTGGCTCCTGCACCGAGGCATTGGAGACCAATGCCTCGGGCGAGATTATCTGCGGCACCGGCCAAACCTTTGAACTCACCTCAGGCAACGCGAACATCCTCTCGCCAACCACAACCCCGATGTCTCTCCTCTTGGGCGTCTCCGCGCCGAACGGTATCGGAAACTTCGTTGACGCTCCCCGCGGACTCTTGTCTCTCGCGGCAACCACGACCGATACCATCATCCTCTACGCCTCCTCAACCGAATCCCAAGCCGGCGACTTCATCCGCTACACCGACTCTCTCGGCGCCACCCTCTTCTCCGTTGACGCGGGAGGACGGATTGCGGGGTTTGTTTCAAGCGCCTCCTCAACCGTCGGCGGACCTTTGTATGTCCAAGACAACCTCTCGGCGTCCTCCACCGTAACCCTCGGCAGCACCCTGACGCTCTACGGCGCGACTCTTTCCGCAAATGCCGTCACCGCCGTGAACCTGGGCGCCGCAACCCTGGACTTCAACGGCGCGGGCATCGTGCAGTATGGGGACGCCTCCGACTTCACCATTCAAGACGACTCCGGCGCCGACATCCTCTTACTCACGGGTTCCACCAACGTCCTCGCCTTCGGCAACGCGACCGACAACAACGCGTTCAC
>JACOXQ010000064.1 GCA_016182285.1 Candidatus Kaiserbacteria bacterium | reverse complement strand
ATCGTCTTCCTCTGGGGCGTGTACAAGTACTTCATCTACCACGGCGACAGCGAGTCCGATAAGATGGAGGGGCGCAAGTATGCCATGTGGGGCATCATCGGCCTCGCAGTCATATTCTCCGTCTGGGCGCTCGTGAATATCCTTATGGGCGCGCTGAATCTGTCGGGAGGGAAGCCGCCGCCGATCCCGAAGCTGTAATATCCTACTATCCACATATCAAGCGGGAAAGCGTTGACCGTCGCGACAAGAGAGTTATACTTAATCCGTTATCCACTCACCCATATTATGAAAAAAGCTCTAGCCCTCACATCAGGAACGGTAGCCGCATTGGCCCTGCCGCTCGTCGCGTTCGCCCAGCTTAACAATCTCTCGGACGCCGGCACGTTCGTCATTAATTTCATCAACAACGTGCTCGTGCCTGTCCTCTTCGCCGTCGCGTTTATCGTCTTCCTCTACGGCGCGTTCAAGACCTTTATCGTCGGTGCCAACTCTGAAGAAGTGAAAGAGCAGGGCAAGAATCTCATGCTCTGGGGCCTTATCGGCTTCTTCGTAATGGTCTCCATCTGGGGTCTCGTGAACATTCTCACCGGCACCATCCGCTTCGGCAATACCGCAGCTCCGGCGACGGTGCCTACCTCCGGCGTCCAGGTTAGGTAATGGAAGTCCTTAACCAGTTCCTAGAGAAGGTCGTCGTGCAGATAATCAATCCGGTAATTCTGCTTCTGGCGGCAGTGGCGTTCGTTCTCTTCGTCTGGGGCGTGTTTGAGTTCGTCGCGCATGCTGGGGATGAAACGAAGCGCACGGAGGGAAAGAAGGCAATAATGTGGGGGCTTGTCGGGCTCGTCATCATCTTCGGCGCGTACGGCATCATAAATATCGCTCTCGGGACATTCAGCCTCCCGCCGATTCAGAAGATATCGCAGTAGAAAAGCGGATTGGAAAAGAAAAAAAGCCGCCGCGCTTTGGGCGCGGCGGTGCAAAGAACAGTTGCTTATAATTCAGGACACTTTCCATCTGGCGGGAGCTTCTTGAAGATGTACTTCGCCTCTATTTCTCCCTCCTTGCTGCGAAGGCTGTAAAATGATGTGCCATTTACCACAATGTAGTCGTGCTCCACCAAGCTGGATGGGCTGTAGCACAAGTTCGCGCCGTCAGCCGCTCTGCCCTCTGCCGCCCGGAACTTGGTAGACCAAGCGGTGTTGAGATTGCAGACGGTGTTTCCGGACATATTGCCGTCCTTACACACCCGCGTCGGTAGGAAGGCGTCTACTATCCCGAACCACACCGGGAATCCGAGAAAGAGCACGAGCGGAGCCGCAACAGCTGCAGACTCCATCGTTTTCGCCAGCGTCCCCAGAGCCTTTTCGTTCAGCTTGATGAGGGCAATGGCGATACCGAGGAAGGCGAGAATCCAGAGCCAGTGCTCCCAGCTCCAACTCCCAACCTGTCGCGGGCGCAACCCCTGGGTATACAACTCCCAGTAGAAGATTGCCGCGCCGGCAAGGACGAGACCGATGGTCCACGAGTACTTCGTGTACTGCGAGTACCATTTCTCCTCACCCTTACTCGCGTCCTTCTTCGTGTCGGTTTTTTCTTTGCGCTTGCGCATCTTTGCTGCCACCCCATTTGCTATCCCGAGGAGCAGAGCAACCGCAACAAGTACTACAAATGCAACGGAAAGATATTTGAGTAGACTCTCCATGATTATGCCCCTTTATTTTTGGTTTCGGTGTCCGAGTCATCCGAATCAGCAGGAACCATTACCGAGGCAGATGCTCCTCCCTCGACGTACGTTCTGACTTTGCTGTTCGGACCGCCGATGTTCTCCGTGCGAAGCTGCGTTCTCACGACCTCGGCTGCTACATTGGGGTCCACCCCTTTATTGATGAGAGCGGTCGCGAGTCGTTCATAACGACTTGATTCGCCTTCCGCTCGTGCCAATATGGCGTCTCGCACGCCTTCGGCTTCTTTCCGGACACCCTCCGCTGTGTGGAACTGTATTTCCCTTGCCAAAAGAGCTTTGGCCAAGTTTTCGGTGGTTCCGTGAGGTTCCCACTCAACGCTTCTGATACTCACGAGAGCGAATCCGAATCGGGGAATGATCCCGCTCGGGATTTCCGCCCCAACATCATCTCCACCAGCCAGTTTCTCATGGGTTAGTTGGTCGATATATCCAACCAGTTCTGTTGCCCCCTTCTCTACCAATTTCTGGCGGTACGCTTTGTTCACATTAAGCAGGTGGAGTCGTTGCTCCAAGGGTGATCCTTCGCCAGCTTTTGTGAGTTTCAGCCAATGAGAGTAGGTCAGAGGACTCGGTTCGTACATATTCTCGTACTCGGGCCCCTTATTTCCATGCGGATCCCCCATCTTCGGATCAAAGGCGTTATGTGCAAACCGGTCAGTACCCTTATAGACTGCGACACGATGACTAGCTCCGAGATCAACCATCCCCGCTTCTACAGCGGCGTCAAGGAGCGTGAAGAAGTCCCCCATGAGGTAATACACCGGCAGAGCCGGTATTACCTGCTGAAAGACCGGCAGAAGCAGGAGATTGATTTTTGAATTATCTCCCGCGAGCTCCACTCCTTCCACATATACCGGTCGTGGCGCAATGAAGAGAAGAGAATCAACGTCCGTACCCCCTTCTGAATCTACTACGCGAGACCGAAGAGGTGCATCCTTCTCCTTTAGTTCGGACCGTGCCTCAATCCTTCTCCTCCCGCCCTTTCTTAGATCGAAGCAATGGCGAGTCACATTGATGCCCCAGAACCAGCTCATGAATCTCACACCGCGCCTCCTCCAGAGCCATTTCTGGAACCATACGGTCCCAGGAAGGGAGTCGTGGAAAAAGCTCTCCATCCTTTCCTTCTCACTTTCCTTCGGGTCTTTATTCTTTGTCGGAATAAGCCAATGCCGGCCTCCGAGGTCTTCATCTTGTGACATCTTGTACCCGCCGACATTCGGCCAGATTGACCTCAGTTTGTCGCCGGCATCGATGAAGACCGTGGTGCCTTGGGCTATCTTCGTGAAGTAGGCCCCAAGGTTCGCCAGCAACAAGATGATGATGTAACCCAGAATGGCAATCACCGCCAACAAGCCAACAACAATCAATATTTCTGACATAATGTTTCTCCTTTGAATTTAACAACGAAAATAACCGCTTTCTGCCATGCAGAATACACGAAACTAGATAAAAGTCAAGGTGCCGCGCACTGCGTAGCTTTACGCGAAGTAGTGCTGGGGAGAGGACTCGAACCTCCATGCCTTGCGGCGACAGATCCTAAGTCTGTTGCGTCTACCAATTTCGCCACCCCAGCATAGAAGAACTATAACGTATTCGCGTTGTGCTGTGCACTGAGTAGCTCCATTCCCATGGAGCGAAGCAGTGCGCCCACCAGGACTCGAACCTGGGACCAACGGATTAAGAGTCCGATGCTCTACCAACTGAGCTATGGGCGCGCGAGAACTTAAATAATTTACCACAATGTGCCGAGGGTGGGAATCGAACCCACAAGAGCCGATTAAAGCTCACGACATTTTAAGTGTCGAGTGTCTACCAGTTTCACCACCTCGGCGTATACCTTTATTTCTACCACGATGAGTGGGCTTCATGCTATGGCAATTAGGACAAAGTATGCGCAGATTTTCAAGTCTATTATCAAAATGATCTCCGTTTATGTGATCTATTTCGATTGGAATTCGACCGTCTTCACTTCGCTTTGCCCATCCGCATTCTTCACACTTGGGTTTTTTGAGACCAGCACTGAACAAACGTTTCTTAAGCTGATGAATTGAGAAGCTACTATTTGAAACAAGAATTTCCTTAAGACTCCAGACAGGTTCTTTAGGGACATTTTTATCTTTACTCCATCCTTGCCCTAGGAAATGGTCCGTGTTTATTTTATATTCTGTAACGAACTTTTCAAAATAACGGTAATTTCCTCCGGCACCTTTAAGACCCATTTTTTGCAATGCATCACGAACGCTTCGTGAAGAATTAATTACATCTAGTAAGGACTTTTCTTCCCAATGTTTTGGAATGGGTCTCATACATATATACTATCATATATGCGTCTACCATTTTAATAGGCACAACCAATTGTGCATAACTCGAGAGGCCCGGGCGGGAATTGAACCCGCGCATAACGCTTTTGCAGAGCGTCGTGTTACCACTTCACCACCGGGCCGTTGTTTGATGATACCTAATTTTTAGGAAATTCGCCCGACTGTTCGCCGTTGTCTAACATGAAGTCTATGCGCGGGAGGCGCAGATGCGTGTGCGATTTTAAATGATTTGAGAATGCTTCGCGCTGGCGCTCAAGGAAGGCGAGCGCCGCGCGAGCCTTCTCTACTGGAAATACGCTGACAAAAATCAGCACGCGTTCTCCGTGCGCGACTGATTCCGCCCGAATAACCGTAATGAGCGATTCTGCGCCGGCTTCCTGCGCGATAAACAATGCCGCTTCGCGCGCCACTATTTCCGTTGCGCGAGCGGTTGACTTCATGATTCGGCAACTGCGAAGGCGACCAGCTCGTCTCCGTAGACGGCGCCCGCGCGCGCTTCTATCTCGGCGCCGAAGTCGCCTTCGGTGTGGAGCTCTTTAACGTCCGCGCGCGCCTGCTGGAGGTTCTTAATGCTTCCTCGCGCGACTTCCGCATCTTTTCTGATTATCTTTACGCGGTCGCCGACGGTGAGCATGCCCGAGATGTGGCGCGCGCCGAGCACCTGCCTCTTCGCTCCTGACGAAAACGTTTTAAGCACGAGCGCGCGTCCCAGCTCTTTTTCTGTCGCAATAGTCGGCACGCGCGCTTCAAGAAGTTCTCTCACTTTTGCGGATAATTCATAAATAACGGAGAAAGAAAATATTGGAATGTTTTCGCGCTCGGCGGCTTCAAGCGCGACGGCGTCGGTCCCTGCATTGAACGCGATTATGACCCCCCTTGAAGCGTAGGCGGTCTTCACATCGGTTTCAGATACGCTTCCGACGCCGGAAGAAATGATGCGAATGGACGCCCGTTCATTCGTTATCTTTGCGAGTTCGTGAACGATCGCATCAACGGAGCCCGCAACATCCGTTTTTATCACGAGAGGGAGCTCGGCAACTCCTTCAACCGCCGCGTCGCGCTCCGGCGACGCGGCGAGAGTTTTGGCATTTTCTCTTGCGAGCTCCTCCGCTTCTTTTTTATTTTTTGCAATGCTGAAGAGCGCTCCGGCAGCCGGCAATTTGTTGAATCCTGAAATTCGTACAGGCTCTGACGGTCCCGCTGTTTCAATCCGCTTACCGCGGAAGTCTTCAATAAACCGTATCGGCGCATACGCATCTCCCGCGACGACACAACCGCCGATCGTGAGCGTGCCGTCCTTGATTATAAGCGTCGCCGATGCGCCGCGCTTCGGGTCCTGCGTTGACTCCAGCACAAAGCCTGTTGCGCTTGCTTCAGTGTCGGAGGTGAATTCGGCGAGGTCGGATGCCAGCAGAACAAGGTCAAGAAGTTCCGGTACGCCGTCTCCGGTCTTGGACGACACGAGCGCGTACGCGATGTCTCCGCCCAATCCCTCAATGAATATTTGATGCTCAAGAAGCGAATTCTTTGTGCGCTCAATGTCCGCATTATTCTTATCAATTTTCGTAATCGCGGCAATAAATGGAATACCGGCTTCTTTAATCGCGGCGAGAGCGTCAAGCGTCTGCGGCATCACGCCCTCGTCCGCGGCGACGACGAGAATGGCGATGTCGGCGGCCGCCGCGCCTCTGGTGCGCAGCGCTTTAAAAGCCTCATGTCCTGGAGTGTCTAGGAATGTCACGTGCCGCCCGTTATGTTCGGCGATGTACGCTGCGACGTGCTGCGTGATGCCGCCCGCTTCGCCGGCGACGACGTTCGCCTTCCGGATGTAATCCAGAAGCGAAGACTTGCCATGGTCTATGTGGCCCATCACCGCGATGACGGGTGGCCGCGCTACTTTAGCCATAATCCGTTCATTTCATCACAAAATTCATAAAATCGCAACCATTTCCTGTCGGAATTTTCATCCTATAGGATGAAAATTCCGACATTAAGTTACGTTATGTTGAAAAAAGACGGAAGTGCTCGCGAAGTTTTTTATCCGACTCAAGAGCTTCTGCGACGAAAGAAAGCATTTCGCCAGTGCCACTCTTAAGATGTGCGCGAACAAGCCCAACGAACTCGTCGCAAGGGTGCGGATAAATCCACACGCTGTCCTGAAGCCGCAAGAATCCGGCGCCAGATAATAAAAGACGGAGGCGGTCGCGAGTTCTTCGGCGTTTCTCGCGAATGTCAAATATGATTACGCGCCACTTTCCATCCCAAAATGCCGGCTCTGGAATACGGTACTCATTTGCATACACTTTTTCAATTGTTGTACGCCCTTTGTCAGTCAGTTCAACTTTGCGGCGGCCGCGCTCTCCGAACGTTTTTACTAAACCGGCATATTCAAGATCGGTTATCGCTTGTGTAATCCGACGATATAGATTTTTGCGGTTAGCCGCGCCGCGGTCAAGATTCTTCAAAAGCGTCAAAGTTTTTGGTGCTACAAGCGCCATACTTAGTACGCCGCCAACGGCGAGTGTTCGCAAAATAAGATTGCGCATAGGCAGATACTTTCCTCTCGTCTCCGTCCGCATTTTCTGTGTTTTCTCCATGTCGGAAATTATACCCTATAGTATAAAAATTCCGACAAGTGCCATTATGAAAAAATGAAAAGCGACCCAACAAAGCTATGAGGGTCGCTTCTGCGCTGTTCTGTTCCCAGCCGCGCCTGCTCGTCCAACTAGAGCGTCATAATCGTCTCATGGCAAACTCCAAGTGGTTGTGGTTCTTGAAACAAACTTTCGCCTGACCAGCGGAGGAGGGGACCAACGGTGCGTATTGTCGTTCGGTGTCGGCCTCCCTCCTCCGCCGCAGTCGCTCGAATCGCCCCGATGGCGATGAAAAAATCATTCGGGCTCGGGGCTGACGGCGAAACTCGCAAAAAGGACTTACATAAGTAGCTTAGCACCCTCACTTTATTTGTCAAGCGTTTCAAACGCCTGTAGAATCAGCCTATGTTTTGGAGAAAGAAGAGGACGTATCTGGACTGCGCCGCTGGGGTGGCGGGAAATCCGTCGTCGCCGCATGAGGAAGGCCGAAGGTCCCGAGAGGTGCTCGAGGGAGCACGCACTGATATCGCGCGGCTTCTTGAAGTGCAGACTGATGATGTGATTTTCACCAGCGGGGCGACCGAGGCGAATGCGCTCGCTATACTTGGAGTAGTCCGCAGTAGGCAGAAAGCAGTAGGCAGTAAAAAAATACACGTTTTGTATTTGCCGAGCGCGCATGCTTCTGCAGTGGAAAATATGAAGTTGCTCAAAGAGGAGGGAGTGGAAGTGGAAGAATTGCCGATAAAGAATTATCAAGTGGATATTGAAGCGCTAAAAAAAATGATAAGAACAGAGACCGTGCTTGTTTCAATGGACGCGGTGTGCGGGGAAACTGGCATCGTATGGAATACAAGAGAAGTCAAAAATGCAATCGGTAAAATATATTTGCACGTAGACGCGAGCCAAGCGCCATTGACGGAGAAGATTACAAGAGCGCACTTCGGCGCCGACCTGCTCACGCTTGATGCGTCAAAGGTCGGTCCGGTTCGCGGCATCGGCGCTTTGATAGCGCACCGCACGATTCCGATTAAACCGCTGTATCGCGGCGGCGGACAGGAGCGCGGACTGCGAAGCGGGAGCGAGGCGCCGGAGCTCGCAAAGCGTTTCGCGGCGGCGCTAGGCGCCGCCGCGATTGGCCGCGAGGAGTTCCGCGCGCGCGCGGAGCGCGCGCGGATAAGTCTTATCGGTCTTATCCGTCCCATTCCAGGCATTTTGCTCAACGAGAGCCGCGACCAGGCTCCGCATATTCTCAATCTCTCGTTTCCTGGCCGCGACACCGATTACCTTGTAGCGCTTCTGGACGAAGAGGGATTCGCCGTCTCCACGCGGAGCGCGTGCGAAACGGACTCGGAGACAGGTTCTCGCGCAGTCTTTGCACTGACCGGCGACAGCGAGCGCGCCAAAACTACGCTGCGCATCTCGTGGGGTCCGGGAGTCGGGAACCGCGATTTCCCGCGTTTCGCAAAAGCGCTTGCCGAGGCCGTACAATTCATTGACAACAGGAAAGAGCGGTAGCATTATAGACGTATGAATATAGAGGAACTTTCCAAATCCCAACTCATACTGCTCACGATTCTGGTAAACTTCGTGACGTCCGTGGCCACCGGCATTTTAACGGTCTCTCTTCTCGATAAAGCGCCGCCGCTCGTTACACAAACAATTAATCGCGTCGTTGAACGCACCATTGAGACTGTGGCGCAGGCCGCGCCCGCGGCCATTATTCAGGCGCCAGCGCCGTCCAACCAAGACCTTGTTACCGCCGCGCTCGGAGCGGCGGCGACGCGCGCAGTAGTCATCTATTCTGCGGGAACAGGCACATCAACGCCGGCTATCTCCGTCGGAACCTATATTCCCAAGGCGCGCGCAGTGGCGACCGCCGCGCAGGACGCGCTCCCGAAAGAAGTGCTCATAGAATTTCCCGGAGGAATATACATTCCTGCGTCAATCGCCCATGAAGGCACCGGCATTACAATTTACGGTTTCTCCGATGAAGCCGCACTGCCGAAAGCTGCGTCCCCGTCGCTTATCGCTTCCGGCGACCTGAAACTCGGCGAAACGGCTCTCGCCATAGGGTCTGACGGTTCCGCTTCCACCGGCATTATCGCACGGGTGAGTGCAAAAAATATCTATACGACGCTTCCGGATATAGGAGCCGGAAGCGCCGCGGTCAACCTCTCCGGCAATCTCATCGGCATTGGCGCCGGAGGCACTCCGGGACTTCTCATACCCGCGAATAAAATAACGTCTCTTCTTATGGCAACGACTACAACCGAAACTTCTGCTCAGTCTCGTTGAGTTACATAATCATCAATCCATGCCGCCATTCAATAATTTCACAACCAAGGCCAAAGAAGCGGTGCGCAGGGCGCACGAGCTTGCCATCGAGCGCGGACAGAATCACGTGTCGCCGCTCCACCTGCTCGCCGCCCTCGTCCTCCAAGAGGAGTCGCTTGTATTTTCCATGCTGGATCGGATGGAGGTTGACACCATTATGCTCGCAGATTCCGTGCTTGAACACTTGGAGGCGCCGGAGAGCGCGACCGTCCTCTCGCCGTCGTATCAGATTTATCTCACACCGGACCTCGCGCAAGCCCTTGAAGCTTCGGGGAAGATCGCAGCGCGGATGAACGACACGTTCGTCGGTACGGAGCACCTCTTCCTCGCCGTTATTGAACACCCGGGCTCCGCTTCGGATATCTTCGCGCGTTTCAATATCGGCCGCGATGCGGCGCTCTCCATCCTGAAAGAGTTGAAGAGTTCAAAAGACGGACAGACAGCGGAGCCTAAGCGTTTCCGCTCGCTCGCCAAGTATTCGCGCAATCTCACCAAGCTTGCGTCAGAAAATAAGCTCGACCCTGTCATTGGAAGAGACAACGAAATCAATCGTGTCATCCAAATCCTCGCGCGCCGAACCAAAAACAACCCGGTGCTTATAGGCGAGGCCGGCGTGGGTAAGACGGCTATCGCCGAAGGACTCGCCGCCAGAATGGCCGCCGGCGACGTACCGCAGTCGCTGAAGGGCAAGGAGCTTCTCTCACTGGACCTCGGACTCATGATTGCAGGCACGAAGTACCGCGGAGAATTTGAAGAGAGGATGAAAAACGTAATGAAAGAAGTGGAACGTGCGGAAGGGAGGGTCATCCTTTTCGTTGACGAGCTGCACACGCTGGTCGGCGCCGGAGGCGCCGAGGGTTCTCTGGACGCGTCAAATATGCTGAAACCGGCGCTTTCGCGCGGAGAGATTCGCGTTATAGGCGCGACCACGCTGAAGGAATATCAGAAATATATTGAAAAAGACGCAGCACTCACGCGCCGTTTCCAATCAGTTTTTGTACAAGAACCGTCAGTGGAGGACGGCGTAGCCGTCTTGCGCGGGCTTCGCGACAAGTATGAGCTCTTTCACGGCGTGCGCATTACCGATGGCGCTATCGTCGCCGCAGTGGAGCTCTCGTCGCGTTACATCAGCGACCGTTTCCTTCCCGACAAGGCCATTGATCTCATTGACGAGGCGGCCAGCGGACTGCGCATCGCGCTCGAGAACAAACCTCCGGTTCTTGAAGAGACCGACCGGAAAATCCGCAGACTTGAAATAGAGAAACAGGCGCTCCAGAAAGATATAGAGGGCGAAAATGCCAAAGAAATTAAAGAGCGCATCAAAGATATTGACAAAGAGGTTGCCGATTTGAGGGAGAAGACCTCCGAGCTGGAGCTTAAGTGGAAGAACGAAAAAGAAGTGCTTGAGGGCATACGCGCGAACAAGACAGAACTTGAGAAGCTGAAAATACAGGCGGACAACGCGGAGATGTCGGCCGACCTCGGAACGGTGGCGGAAATCCGCTACGGCAAGATACCACAGCTCCAAAAGGAACTTGAAGTAAAGCTGAAACGCCTGAAGACGCTTCAGAAGTCACGCCGCGTTTTGAATGAGGAAGTGGCGGAGCAGGATATCGCTGCGGTGGTTTCGCGCTGGACCGGCATTCCGGTAGCGAGAATGCTTGAAGAAGAGGCGGCAAAACTGTCGCGAATGGAAGAGTGGCTGAAGAACAGTATCATCGGGCAGGACAATGCGGTAAAAAAGGTGACCGACGCCGTGAAGCGTTCGCGGGTGGGCATCTCTGATCCGAACCGCCCAATAGGTTCATTCCTTTTCCTCGGTCCCACTGGAGTGGGGAAGACGGAACTCTCAAAGAGACTCGCGGAATTTATGTTTAACGATACCGAGGCTCTCGTTCGCGTGGACATGAGCGAGTTTATGGAGAAGCACTCGGTCGCCAAGCTCATCGGCGCGCCGCCCGGCTACGTCGGCTACGAAGAAGCCGGAACGCTCACCGAGCGCATCCGCCATCGCCCGTATGCCGTGGTGCTCTTTGACGAAATTGAAAAGGCGCATCCGGAAGTGTTCAACATTCTTCTCCAAGTATTGGATTCGGGCCATCTAACCGACGGCAAGGGGCGCAAGGTCAATTTCAAGAATACGATTATCGTTCTGACCTCCAACATCGGCGGGGAATTCATAGACCGCCTCGCGCATATAGGGTTCGGCAAAGCGGATGCGACCGACGCGACGCGCTACGAAGAGACGAAAGAGAAAGTAATGGACGCGCTCAAGGAGCACTTCCGCCCCGAGTTCCTCAACCGCCTTGACGACATAATCATCTTTGACGTGCTCGCGAAGGATGCGCTCGCTAAAATCGTGGACACGCAGGTTGAAGAAGTGATGAAGCGTCTCACGCAGAAACGCATCGCGCTTGTGATAGAGCCGGAGGTCCACACGTGGCTCGCAGATAAGGGATACAACCCGCAGTACGGCGCGCGCCCGCTCCGCAGAACGATTCAGGACAAGATACTCACGCCGCTCGCTTCTATGATGGTGGCGCAGGGTCTCTTGGAGGGCGGCACAGTCACGGTCTCCATCAAGAACGACGAGCCGCATTTTGATGTAAAGAAGAAAGCGTCGCGTAATGGCGATAAAAAAGCCGCTGTGGTAGCATAGCGCTATGTCACAAGACCGCCTGCTTCGGCTCAAGTCCACCAAATCCGAACACGTCATCTGGACGCGTAAAAATAGAAAGACCACTGAACGCAAGATTGAACTTATGAAGTTTGACCCCACCCTGCGCAAGCGCGTCGTCTTTAAGGAAGCGAAGAAATAAATCGGCGGGCCCACTAGGAATCGGACCTAGGCTGTCGGTTTTGGAGACCGATGTACTACCACTATACGATGGACCCGTATAACAAAGATAGCAGATATAAGGGTGATATGATAGGAACATGCGCTCAGGAATGTTTTTGTTTGCGCTCATGCTCGTTGTTGGCTCATTTGCGCTACCTCTATCTGCGCATGCCGGCGGAATACCGTTCTTCGGTCCCATTATCCCTCCGCAAAGCGTGACCGGTGTTCAAGGTTCAGACGTATGTGCCGCCGGCTGGGGCATGCTCATGATGGTCATCAACAACATAATCAGTCTCCTTATCACGCTCGCCATCGTCTTCGTCGCGCCGCTAATGATCGCGTGGGCAGGGTTTCTTTATGTAGTAAATCCTGTGAGCCCAGAAGGTATTAAAAAAGCCAAGGGAATTCTGTGGAACACCGTCATCGGCATCGTTATCGCGCTCGCGGGCTGGCTCATTGTGAATGCGGTCATGGCGGCGCTCTATAATCCAGATGCGCAGAGCGGCACTACGAAACTGGATGTGTGGTCTCAACTCATAACGTCCGGCGATTTATCCAAGACGACCTGCATTCCACTTGCGCAGAGCCTCAGTCAAGCGGTTCAGCGAGATACGACTGGTCTTAACATCGGAGTACTAAACCCTGCGTATACAGGGAAGGGTACTGGGCCTGCTTGCGACCCTGCGGCGGTCAAGGCCGCGGCGCTTGTAGGCGCATACGAGCTTACGAATACGCAGGCGAATACATTTGCCTGTATTGCCAAGCCGGAGAGC
>JACOXQ010000004.1 GCA_016182285.1 Candidatus Kaiserbacteria bacterium | reverse complement strand
GTCGCCCCACATTGAAATATCTGTGAGTTGTACCTTTGGCCCGCCGTTTGATGTTGGTGGGCCATATCAAAGTAGTTAAGGGGCTTCGGGCCCAACCCTCGGACAAACGTTCTAACGTCCGGGGGTATTCTTTTTTATACTCACTGCTTCATAAGCCGCACGAGGCGGATGAGCTCAAACGGGTGGCGGCCGCCGAGGGCGTGGAATATGGGCGAGAGGCGGTCGCCTTCGGCCGCGGCGAGCGCCGAGTGGATCTCGTCTATAATGCCGATGGGTACGAGATGCGCGAAGTCGGCGCGGGCGAGGCAACCTATTTCAGCCAATTCTTCAAGATGCTTCACAATGGTTGACGCGACGAGCCCGCGCGACTTCGCCGCCTCCCTTAAACTCTTCGCATCGCGCACTGTCTGTAACGTCTCCGCCAACCTTCCTGGTAGCGCTCCAGTTTTATAATTTGAATTTTTAATTTGTTTCGAATTTCGTGCTTCGTGCTTCGTGCTTTCTGTGATGAGGGCTCCTCCCATCGCTTTCACGAACTTCTTCTGCATAGCTTCCACTTCATGCTTGCGCATCTCTCCAAACGCGTCGCGCGCCGCCTCGGAGGCGGCGCGAAAATCCCTGTCTTTTTCCAAAATCTTCGGATGCACTTCTAGCGCGCGCGCGTTCAAACCTGTTAAATAAACGCCCGATAGCCGCCGCACTCGCGAGAGCGCGACATACCCCTGCCCGTACTCAAACGCTTTTGATAAATCCATGATTGCCGCATCCATACTCATCCCTTGGCTCTTGTGCACCGTCATAGCGTATGCGAGCCGGAGCGGTATCTGGCTGACGCTCGCCTTCACCTTCCCCTGCTCTTCAACCGACCACTCCATCGGCTCCGCGGTTACGCGGAGCCGATGCCCCGAGCTTGTCGAGGGGCTGCGAATTTCAACGATGGGCATTCCGCCAGCGCCCCATCCGCTCACCACGCCGAGCGTGCCGTTCACGAACCGTCCTTGCGGAGAATTTTTGGTGAACATCACCGCCGCTCCTTCTTTCAATTCCAAAGTCTCCGGAGAAAGGCATCCGCGCATGAGCCCTTCTACGAGTGAGTCTTTCCCTTTTGAACTCATCTTGAATTTTTTTGAAGGTCCTTTCAGCTTCGCGAGCTCGGCGGCGTTGATACGGTCAACATCGGCATTATGCGAAAATAATTTCGGAGCGTCATGCGGCAGGCTGGCTACATCAACATTCCGCGCCATAAGCAACTCGTGATGAATCCCTTCAACTTCCCCCAAACGTATGGCGGAAAGTACATTCAGAAACTCGCTATCGTCTTGTCTGTACTGCTCAGTGAGATAACAGGTAATCAGATTCAAGTCTCGCCAGACGTGAGATGTATATGCGAACTGAACGTCCTTATTTCTAGAAACCGGAGGCAATTGAAAAAAATCCCCGACTAAAACAACAGTAAGTCCTCCAAACGGCTTATTTTCCCTCCGAACTTCCCTGCAAACTTTGTCCGCCATCTCAAATGTCGCCGCGGAGAGCATGGAAATTTCTTCAATAATCAGCACCTTGGCCTTCGCGATGCGCCGAGCGACGTGCTCCTTACTCGCGATGCGGTCCACATCGGCGCGAGAGAGAGATTCCGCGATGCCGATGCCGCTCCAAGAGTGGAGCGTCATCCCGCTAACATGCGTCGCGGCGATACCGGTCGCCGCCGTGACAGACGGTTCAATGCCAGAGGCGCTAAGCCACTCTGCGAACTTATTTATCGTGTGCGTCTTCCCGCTCCCTGGCTCGCCTGTGAGGTACACGTTCGCACCGGTCTTCAATATCGCGAGCGCATCGCCTTGTGTCATCTAGCGATGATACCAGATTAGAACCGCCGATTAATAAGCCTGTAGCGGACTCTCATAGTCATAGTGTATAATAGAAGAATGCAAGACACTCTTATAAAGGCGCTTTCGTGGCGCTACGCGGTGAAGACGTTTGACCCGGCGCAGAAGATAACCGATGCCGAGCTCCATACCATTCTGGAGAGCGGTCGCATGGCGCCGAGCTCTTTCGGCATAGAGCCGTGGAAATTTATCGTGGTATCTAATCCCGACATTCAGGCGAAGATGCGCTCCGCGAGCTACGACCAATCCAAGGTGAGCGACGCTTCGCATGTAGTAGTGCTCGCCCGCCGGACGGACGTGCGCGAAAATATCGTTCGCGAGCTTCTGGATCGAGCCGCCAAGGCGCAGGGGAAGGACGCGTCCGAGATGAAAGGGCTTGGAGATATGGTCGCTGGCACTATCGCTTCCAAGTCAGATGCCGAACTGGACGCTTGGGTGCGGGCGCAGACCTATATTCCGCTCGGCATGATGGTGGAGACCGCCGCTCTGCTTGGCGTAGACGCCGGGCCGATGGAAGGGTTCTCTCCGGACGAGATAGGCGCCATCCTCGGGCTCAAAGAGAAGAATCTTCGCGCGACCACCATGCTCGCGCTCGGCCGCCGCGGCGCCGACGCGTTTGCCGCAGTACCCAAGACCCGCCGCGATTTTGACGAAGTCGTTGAGTTCGTGAAGTAGATTAGTCTTCAAGCGCTTTGGACAGGAACTCGGTTGTCCTCTCCCAGGCGAGTTCTGCGGATTCTTCGCTGTAGGCAAGGTTGGCCCCGCCGCG
>JACOXQ010000063.1 GCA_016182285.1 Candidatus Kaiserbacteria bacterium | reverse complement strand
CACAACAAAGAAGTCAGAGAAATCCCTTCTGCCCCCTATGCGGCGCTTCGCGCCGCGCGGGCGAATTTTTCAGAAAACGAGACTAGTTTTATTCGGGCTCCGGGAGCAGGACTCGAACCTGCAACCAACGCCTTACATTTTGTCCGCTATTACTAGCGGGATGGACTATATCATCACCGGTTCTCGGTGCGAGGCGCTTCCCGTCCCGCCGTGGCGGGACAGTACTCCCTTACGGGATAGTCTCTGAACCTTTCCAGCCGACTGCCGGACTTGGCTGCTGATTACCCACGACTTTCTCGTTTGGGCTTCCAGCAATTCACCTCGTTTTCATTCCCGAATTCCTTCGGGAAGCTGCGTAACGCCTGCCTCAACTTCGCGGTGGCAATTTGCGCAGACAAGAATGCATTTATCAAGTTCGGTCTTTACCTTTTCCCAAGACCTCGTGTATCCTTTATCCGCTATGCCGAAATCTTTTTCGTCAGCATTCAGATGATGTAAGTCTAAGGCGCCTTGATATCTCATGTAGCCACAAAGTTGGCACTTTCCGCCTTTGTACTCTATGGACATGCCTTTTATCTTTCGTCTGCGTTTTGCGACCGCCTTGATGAGCTCTTCTCTTCGGTCGGCGTATTTTCTCTTGTCTGCCATTAGGTAAATTATATACCCAGCAAAGGGCGAGGAAATGAGCCACAGGGCGCTGCTCTACCATTGAGCTATCCCGGAATATCTTGAACGTGCGCCGCGGTCCGCCAACTGGCGGAGGCGCGTATATGCATTCTAACCGAAAATTCACACGAATCAATGTTAGAATTCAGAAATGAGAATTGAGAAATGTATATAAAAGTATTCGTCACGCCAGATACGAAACGCGAGAAGGTTGAGGAAAAAGGTGACACCTTACGGATTTCGGTGCGCGAGCCGGCGAGCGGGAACCGCGCGAACGACCGAGTACGCGAGATAATCGCCCTGCGGCTTAAGGTACCGCTCGGGAAAGTGCGCATCCTGACAGGACATCGTTCGCGCGCTAAAATGATAAGCGTTATCAGCCCCGACGTTTCAGTCGGGGCCCCGGCTAAGCGTCGGGGCTGACCTACCTATATGATGAACATCACTATCAAGGCGACGAAGTATCAACTGCGGCCGGAGACCGAAGCGCTGATAGAAAAGAAGCTCGCCGCGCCGCTCCGCCTCCTCGGCGAAGACGGCGGCCGCGCACAGCTGGAGATAGAAGTGGAAGAAGCGCCGGCAGAAGGGCGTTCATCAGAGCCATGCAGGCTCGTTGCGCGACTCGTTGTTGACGGAAATACGTATCACGCAGAGGCGGTGAAGCCTAACCCGGAAAGCGCGGCAGATAAGGTTCGTGGCGAACTGGAGGCAGAAATACGCAAATCGCGCGGGCGCGGCAGGAAGCTGTTTAAACGCGGCGGTGCAGCGCTCAAGCGGATGCTCCGCTTCGGTAATTAGTCTCGCGCTTGCCTTCGGGGATGACGCGCAGTACGCGGAATTCGTCCGCCGGCCGGCGGACGAATTCCGCGAGCGTGATTTTCATGCGTTTATCGTTTTCATAAAAATACGTTCCGATTGAATCGGCGTAGGCGCGGTACTTGTTCCAATTTACTTGCGCCGGCGCATCAAGCGAGAGAAGCCCGTCTTCTTTTTTAATTTTATGCGCGCGCGTCGCGCGCGCCGCGTCCTGCATAACCGGCGTAATCCCGCCATTCAAATATTTTGTAAGAGTGTCTGCGAGCAGGCTCGCGCCCGTCTCTATTAGACGAGGCCGCAATTCTCGCGCCGTTTCATCTTTACCGATTTGAACCGCTTCTTGCGCGAGAATGTCGCCGGCGTCAAGCTCGCGCACCATTTTCTGAATCGTGACTCCCGTTTCATTCTCGCCGGCGAGGAGCGCCGCCTCCACCGGCGTTGCGCCGCGATATTTCGGCAGAAGCGAGTAGTGCACGTTCAGCACCCCTTTGGGAAAGGCGCTGATGAGCGCTTCGGGAAATATTTTGCCGTATGCGACGCAGACTGCATATTCGCATCCGAACGCACTGATATCTTTTATTGCGGTCTCGTCCAACTTTTCTGGAGTGATGACTGGAATGTTGTGTGTGAGGGCAAGTGTTTTTGTTTCTGAAGGAGTGAGTACGAGTCCGCGACCCTTCGGCGCATCGGGAGATGTTATGACAACAGCCGGTATGAATCCTCGTTCAATTAGGACAGTGAGAGTATCGCTCGCGACATTTGGAGTGCCGAAGTACGCGAAGCGGTGTTTAGACCCGTTAGGAATTCGGATTAGATGTTCTGCATGGTCAATAAATAAAATGCCGTTCAAGTGGTCCACCTCGTGTTCAAATATCTGCGCCATGAGCCCGCCGGCGCCGCGTTCAAATCGCGCGCCGTCTGCGCGGCGCGCTTTAAGCGTCACGCGCTCGTGCCGCTTGGTCGTCCCGTATACTCCGTGCACAGAGAGGCACCCTTCGTCCGCTTTCGCTTTCTTGCGCGAAGTCTTCACGATTTCAGGATTGATATACACTTCTATTTCCGGCTTTGTCTCCGGAGGCGGTTTGCCGTCCTTGGCGTTTCCATAGGAGGGGAGTGTTCTGTCCTTGCGTACGAGAAAGAGGCGATACGAAACGCCGACCTGCGGAGCGGCGATAGCGACGCCCTCCGGATAATGGTCAAGCGCCTCGCCCATGTCGCGAATCAGTTGTGCCAGCTCCTCCGACCCGAACATCTCTTCCGGCACCGGCTTCGCCGTCTCCCGCAGTACTTCTGCACCATCTTGTACGATTTCTTTCATGTGGCGAACTATACCAAAAAATCAGCGCGGCTGGTGCTTGGTCGGGTCCAGCTCCCACCAGAATTTTTTGCCGAAGTTTTTTGCCTGACTGCAGACGCTTTTTAAATAATATAAATCCTGCGTCGGAATTTTCTCAAGTACCGTACCGAGATGCGCCATCGTGATTGGTACCAGTCCGTCCTGCTTGCGCGAATAGTTTAGGTGGCGTTGGAAGAAACGCATCAGCTCGCCCCTTTCAGTCTTCCGCTTCCGACCCTTCGGCGCCTCCGCCGATTTTTTCTTAATGTCTGGCAGTATCTCGCGGATTGATTTCATAAAATCTTTTCCATTCAGTCAGCGTAGAAGTACCTTCGAAGTTCTGATTCTGGAATATATCGTACCGCCTGTCTGAATATGCCGACAACAGCGCCCGTTTTTAATTCCTTATGATTTGATATGAGGAGCACTTGTTTACTATCACCTTCAAAACGTGAGAGTTTTATATGACTTCCTCGCTGGTTCTCCACCGCAAAGCCAAAATGTTCCAGTATTCGTACAATGTCTAATCCTGAAAGTCGTTTTGGTTTAGGCATGCGCGAACGTCGGGAGTTCGAAGTTTACTAATACAGACGGAGTAGTCGCGAATCCAAGTTCAACGAGATTTTCATCTTCCATATACAGCTCGACCGCTTCACGAATATTTACGGCAAGTTCGTCGAGCGTATTTCCCTGCGTCACGATAGGCACACTCACACCCTCTGCGACATAGCCGCCGTCGCTCTCTGAAATTTGGAATTGAATGATGCTTTTCATACACGCAAGCATACCACATAATGGTTAAAACCGCATGAGCTCGCCCCTTTCAGTCTTCCGCTTCCGACCCTTCGGCGCCTCCGCCGCTTTTTTCTTAATGTCCAGCAGTATCTCGCGGATTGATTTCATGCCTGCTCAATGGAAGCGCCCAATTTCTGGAGGCGCTTCACGATGTCCTCGTAGCCGCGATTTATAGAGTAGACGTTGCGGAGAGTGGAGCGGCCGCCGGCGCCGAGCATAGCGACGAGAATGATGGTCGCCGGCCGGAGCGCCGGCGGACAGATGACCTCTGCGGCCTTTAACCGCGTCGGGCCGGTGATAGAGATGCGGTGCGGGTCGTGTAGAACGGTAGATGCACCGAGCCGGTCCAGTTCGGTGTAATAAATGGCGCGCTTCTCATAAACCCAATCGTGGATGAGTGTCGTGCCTTTTGCTTGCGTGGCGATGACGGCGAAGAACGGAAGGTTGTCTATTTTGAGGCCCGGATACGGCCGCCCATGAATTTTTTCCGGAAACGCGGTCAGTTTGGACGGTTTAATGTAAATATCTACGAGTTTTGTGATGCCGTTTTCCGACAATCGCGGTTTGGATAATTTGAATTTCAATCCCATTTTGCCGAGGATGAGGAGTTCAACTTCCAGAAATTCAACGGGCGCCGCCGCGATTGTCACGAAGGAGCCTGTCACAATCGCGGCCGAGATGAAGAACATCGCGTCGGTCGGGTCTTCTGCGATGCTGTACGAAACATTTTTATCAATATCCGAGACGCCGTTTATGGTGAGCGTAGTGGAACCAACACCTTCTACCGAGACGCCGAGCGAGCGCAGAAATCCGCAGACCTCCTGTACCTGATAATTCGCAGATGCGTATTTGATGATGCTCGTGCCTGGAATGCGAGCGGCGGCCAGGAGCGCATTGATGGTGGCCGTGTCGCTGGATTCGTAGAGAATCACTTCTGCCGGAGAAAGTTTGTTTCGCGTAATGAAATAGCTGTCCGTGCGCGCTTCTATGGAAACGCCGAATTTCTCCAGCGCGAGAAGGTGAGGGCGCACAGAGCGCAGACCTAGAGTGCAGCCGCCGGACTGCGGCAATCCAAATTTTTTAAATATGTGAATCAGAGGACCGATGAACATCAGGATACTGCGCGTCTTGGTCGCGGCAACTTTGTCAATTGAGTTAACGGAAATTTTTTTTGGCGGAGTTATAACAACGTTTGCATCCCGCCACTTCACCGAAACGCCGAGCGAGCGGAGCACTTCAATCAGGCGATGCACATCTTCAATCTTCGGCATGTTGAGAAGCGTCGTTTGTCCCGAGTTCAGGAGCGAGGCGGCGAGGAGGGCGACGGCGCCGTTCTTAGACCGGCTGGTTTCAACCTTTCCCGTGAGTTTCCTTCCACCATCAACAACGAAATTCATTTCTCCCTGCATGCGAACTATCCTACCATTTGGTAGTATGCAGACAATGTCCTTCTTTTCTCCCAAACTCGGGATTGACCTCGGCACAACCAACGTGCTGGTATTCGTGCCCGGCAAGGGCGTCATAATCAACGAGCCATCGGTCGTCGCAGTTGGCAAGGCGCACGGCAACCGCGGCGGCAATAAGATTCTCGCCATCGGCGCGGAAGCCAAGAAGATGGTCGGCCGTACGCCCGACGATATCGTCGCGTATCGCCCGATGAGGGAAGGCGTTATCGCAGATTATCGCGTGACCGAGGCGATGCTCCGCTATTTTATGAAAAAGGCGCTCGGCAGGAATCCCTTCAAGCCGACGGTGCTTATCTCGGTCCCCGCCGGCGTGACGAGCACAGAGAAGCGCGCCGTCATTGAAGCGGCGATGAAGGCCGGCGCCAAGAACGCGTACGTTGTGAAAGAGCCGATACTCGCCGCCATCGGCGCGGGCATCCCGATTCATGAGCCGATGGGGCGCATGGTCGCCGACATCGGCGGCGGGACAATAGACGTTGCGGTGATTTCTTTAGGCGGAATCGTCGCCTCAACCTCGGTGAAGTGCGCGGGGGACCGCCTGGACCGCGCGATTATTGACCACGTGAAGAAGACGCACAATCTTACCATCGGCGACAAGACAGCCGAAGAAATTAAAATAAAGATAGGCGCGGCGGTTCCGTTGAGCGAGGAGCTTACGGTGCCGGTCAAGGGGCGCGACCTGATGAGCGGGCTTCCGCGCACGGTTGAAATCGGGACGAACGATATCGTACAGGCTATGTCCAGGGAACTGCGCGAAATGACGCAGGCTGTCCGCAAGGTGCTCCAAGACACTCCGCCCGAGCTCGCCGCCGACATCATAGACAACGGCATCATTCTAACCGGAGGCACCTCCCAGCTCCGGCAGATGCCAGAGCTTGTTTACCGACGCACGGGGGTCGTCGCGAAGCTTGGACAGGACCCGTACTTCTGCGTCGCGCGCGGCACCGGCGTTGCGCTGAAGCATTTGGACACGTATCAAAAAAGCATTCTCGCGAAACAATGACCACTAGACACCACGCGTTTGTGATAGAAGCGGGGACGGAGGAGGGGATTGGAGTAGCGCAGGCGTGGGCGGGGAAGGAGTTGGGGATGAAGATTGAAAATAATCCCGACGTTGTTGTACTGCGTTACGGATTACTTTCTGTTGAGGACGCGCGGCGAGTAACGGAGCTCGCCGCGGGGGCTCCTTTTTCGGGCGATACGAAAGTCATCATCATTACCGCGAGCCGCGCGTACCACGAAGCGCAGAACGCGCTTCTGAAGCTTTTTGAAGAACCACCGCGCGGGACGTACTTATTTTTAATCATGCCGTCACTTGGTGGAATTCTTCTAACACTGCGCTCGCGAGTGCAAGTTTTGAAATCTCAAATCTCAAATCTCAAATCTCAAACAAGCACTAGGCACAAAGTAAATCCTGCAGAAGAATTCATAAAAGCAAACAAAGAAAGAAGAAGCGCGATTATAAAAAGGCTCACGAACGGAAAGGATGAAGAAGAGCGGCGGGAATTACGCGAAGAAGCGCTCGCGATATTAAACGGCATTGAGGCAGTTGCTTACCGAAGTTTAACTTCGGTAGAAAGTACGGCGCTATTGTCGGACATTGCAACCTTACGAGGCTACTTGCACGACCGCAGCGCGCCGGTAAAAATGATTCTGGAGCATCTCTCTCTCGTTATTCCGAGAGATTTGGTATAATTAAGAAATGGCATACGATTTTACGTTGCTTAAAAATAAAATAAAAGAGACCGAAGAATGGCTCGCGCGCGAGCTCTCTGGCGTGCGTACCGGCCGCGCGACGCCGACACTCCTGGACGGCGTGAAGCCCGAGGCTTATGGAGCGCGCACTCCATTGCGCGAGCTCGGGAGCGTCTCGGTAGAAGACGCCCGCACCCTTCGTATAATTCCTTGGGACAAGACGTTGACGAAAGCAATAGAAAAAGGCATCACAGACGCCGATCTGGGAGTCGGTGTTTCCACTGATGACCAAGGGTTGCGTATTTCATTTCCAGAATTAACCAGCGAACGGCGCACACAACTCTCTAAAATTGCCGGCGACAAGACCGAACAAGCCAAAGTGGCGTTGCGCTCGCACCGCACCGACGCGCTTAAAGCGCTTGAAGCCGCAGAGAAAGCGGGCGGGATCGGCGAGGACGAAGTTGCGCGCCATAAAATTGAAATTCAGAAATTGATTGACGCCGGAAATGACTCGCTTCTGAAAATTTTGGAAAAGAAAGAACAGGAAATTAGGCTCTAGGCATGGAAATTCTAATCTTCATTCTCGTCATAATTGCACTCATCGTGGTGCACGAATTCGGGCACTTCCTTGCGGCGAAGTGGTCGGGAATGCGCGTGGACGAATTCGGTCTCGGCTATCCGCCGCGCGCGCTCGTTATCGGGAAGGTGGGGGAGACGGAATATACGCTTAACTGGCTGCCATTCGGCGGGTTTGTGAAGATATTTGGAGAGGATGCGTCCCTCGACAAGCTCGGGATGCCAAACTCATTTTCTTCAAAAACTCGTTTGGCACAAGCGCTCGTTCTCGTCGCCGGCGTGGCGATGAATATGCTCTTCGCATACGTGCTCATAACCGGAGCGCTTGTCGCCGGCACTCCGCGCGCGCTCTCGCCGGAGGAAGCCGCTTTCGCGCGGGATGTACAGCTCGCTGTGGCGAATGTGCTGCAGGCCTCGCCTGCCGCGAGCGCGGGGCTTCGTCCCGGCGATGTCATCCTCTCCGCCGAGGATGGCCACTTCGCTTTTTCTGGCGCTGACCCGGCCTCTTTCACCGAATTCGTCGCCAATGGGAAAGGGAACGTAACTATCGCACTCTCTGTCCGGCACGGGAGCGGAGAAGAGGAGACGGTATTCGCGCGCCCGGAAACGGGAATCATCCTTTCCGACCCCTCGCGCGCCGCGCTCGGCATAGAAGTGGCGACTATCGGCATCGTGCCGGTCTCGTTCGGTTCGGCAATCGTAGAAGGCGCACGCCTCACGTTGGAGGCGACCCGGCTGACAGCCGTCGGGCTCTGGCATTTCTTCTTCGGCGTCTTCACGCTCTCGGCCGACCTCTCGCAGGTGGCCGGTCCGGTCGGCATCGCGGGCATCGTCGGCTCCGCGTCCGCGCAGGGAATCGGCAATCTCCTCGCGCTCATGGCGATTATTTCCATCAATCTCGCACTCATTAACCTTATTCCGGTCCCGGCGCTGGACGGCGGCCGCTTACTTTTTGTAATTATTGAAAGCGTCATCCGCCGTCCGATCAAGCCAGTCGTAGCCCAAGCTCTGAACGGCATCGGCTTCCTTCTTCTCATCCTTCTAATGCTCGTCGTAACCGTTAACGACATCTCCCGCATCGTCGGCTAACTACACCACACAAAAACTTGGACATCCGATGTCCAAGTTTTGCGCTTGGGGCAGGCGGGGCATATACTGTGGCCATGAGGCAGTCACGGCTGTTTACGAAAGCGCGGCGGGAGGCGCCCTCCGATGAGGTTGCAAAAAATGCGCAGCTCTTGGTGCGCGCCGGTTATATTCATAAAGAGATGGCTGGCGTGTATTCATATCTACCGCTCGGCCTGCGCGTGTTGAATAAAATAGTGCAGATTATCCGCGAAGAGATGAACGCGCTCGGCGGACAGGAAGTATTGCTTTCTTCGCTCCAGAATCCGGAGTTGTGGAAAAAGACGGACCGATGGGAACAAGATGTCTGGTTTAAGACCTCTCTCAACGTCGGCGGGGAACTCGGTCTCGGCTGGACGCAGGAAGAAGCGA
This sequence comes from Candidatus Kaiserbacteria bacterium, assembly GCA_016182285.1. Taxonomy (GTDB): domain Bacteria; phylum Patescibacteriota; class Minisyncoccia; order Phycocordibacterales; family Phycocordibacteraceae; genus C7867-001. The sequence goes on along the minus strand of JACOXQ010000063.1, from coordinate 4,186 downwards.
TTACGCATATCGCGTCACAGCACGCGAGCTCGTATCGCGACCTGCCGTTCTCCGCATACCAGATACAGACGAAGTTTAGGAACGAAGAGCGCGCGAAGTCCGGCATTATGCGCGGACGCGAGTTCTTAATGAAAGACTTGTATTCGTTCCATACCGACCAAAAAGACCTAGATGCATTTTATGAACGTGCGGCGGATGCGTATAGGACGGTGTTTAAGCGCGCGGGCATCGGCGACAAAACGTTTATGACATTCGCCTCCGGCGGCGCTTTTTCTAAATACAGCCACGAGTTCCAGACGCTCTGCGCGGCCGGAGAGGACACGGTATATGTATCGCGCGAGAAGAATATCGCAATTAACAAAGAAGTTCTTACCGACGAGGTCCTTGACGATTTAAGTTTGTCGCGGGAGGGTCTTGAAGAAATGCAGGCGGCGGAGGTCGGCAATATCTTCAAGCTCGGCACGCGCTTTTCAGAGCCGCTCGGTCTTCTGTACTCCGACCAATCCGGAGTCCGAAAACCAGTGGTTATGGGCTGTTACGGCATCGGTCCCACGCGGCTTATGGGGGCGATTGTTGAGGTGCTCGCCGACGAAAAAGGCTTGGTCTGGCCTGAATCGGTCGCGCCCTTTGCTGTGCATCTGGTCTCGCTCGGTAAAGATGGGGATGAAATTTCTAAAACAGCAGACGCTCTCTATGCTGATATGACGAAGGCAGGTATTGAAGTTTTATACGACGACCGCGATCTGCGCGCCGGAGAGAAGTTCGCGGAAAGCGACTTGCTCGGTATTCCGAAGCGCATAGTGGTCGGCAAAGACGCAGTTGCGTCCGGAGAATTTGAAGTCGTGAATCGTGCGACCAGAGAAGTTGTAAAAAAACGGTATGGCGAAATTTTCTAAGAATTTACTCTTCAGCAACGATATCGCGATTGACCTCGGGACGACGAATACGCTCGTCTATGTGCGGGGGAAGGGCATCGTTATCAACGAGCCTTCGGTGGTGGCGGTTAACGACAAAACCCATCAGGTTGTCGCTGTAGGTAAAGAGGCCAAGACCATGTTGGGTAAAACGCCTGCGCACATCCGCGTCGTGCGTCCGCTCAGCCACGGCGTCATCTCCGACTTTGAAGTGACCGAAGAGCTTCTTACGTACCTCATCGGCAAAGCGCAGAGCGACCGCATGCGGCTTTTCGGTCCGCGCGTCGTCATCGGCGTGCCGACCGGCGTGACCAACGTGCAGAGCCGCGCGGTGCGCGACGCGGCAAAGAACGCCGGCGCGCGCGAAGCGATTATTCTGGAGGAGCCGGTCGCAGGCGCCATCGGCGCGAAACTGCCTGTCTCTGACGCGGTCGGCACGATGGTGCTGGACATCGGAGGAGGGACGACCGATATCGCCGTCATTGCGCTTAGGGGCGTAGTCGCATCCAAGAGCTCGCACGTCGCCGGCGACCGCTTCAACGACAACATCATTGATTATGTACGGAGCGAATTTAAGCTCGGCATAGGCGAACGCACCGCCGAGGACGTGAAAATAGCGATCGGCGCGGTGATGCCGCTTTCGGAAGCGCTTACGCGGAGCGTGCGCGGGCGCGACTATGCGACGGGACTTCCGCGCGAGATATCGCTCACAGACGCTCATATCCGCGACGCCATCGCGCCCTCTCTCGATGCGCTTATGGATGCGATGAAGGAGGTCATTGAGGCGACGCCGCCCGAGCTGCTCTCGGACGTGCTCCAGCACGGCGTGACCGTCTTCGGCGGCGGCGCCTTATTGCGCGGACTCCCGCATATACTCGCGAAGATGCTCGGCGTGCCTGTACGGGTCGCGCCAGACCCATTGACCGCGGTGGTGCGCGGAGCCGGCATCGTGACCGAAGACCCTGAACCGTACGGGGATTTCTTTGTTGATGAAGAAGACATACTTAACGAAGCGTAACGCACTGTTTTCTTCCGCGAACTTTTCGTGGGGCGCATACGCGCTTGTCTTCGCCGTTTTCGTATTGCTTATGCGCCTGCTCGCACCGGACTTTTTCTGGACCATGTTCAACCCCGCACTCCGCGCGTCAGACGCGCTCGCGGAAAATAGCCGCGCACTCCTCAGCATCTTTGGCGACACGGCGAAGCTGGCGTCGCAAAATGAAAAACTTGCGAGTGAAAATAACGCCCTTGCGAACGAGAACCTGTCTTTGGTTAAAAAAATAGAAAGCTTGTCAAAACTCGCGCCGCACGACACTGGAATCGTTGCCGGCGTTGTCGCACGCCCGCCGCAGAGCGCGTACGATGTTCTTGTTCTTTCTGCAGGCGGCGAAGACGGTATCGCTCTCGGCATGGAAGTATTCGGCGAGGGCAACGTGCCTCTCGGCGTCATCTCTGTCGTGCATGAAAACTTCTCGCGGGCGACTCTCTTTTCCGCTCCGGACATGGTTACAAACGGCTGGGTCGGAAAGGCGAACATCCCCATAATCATCAGAGGCGCCGGCGCCGGCGCCATGAACGCGTCCGCTCCGCGTTCCGCCGGCATAGCGGTCGGGGACGCCGTATTCGTTCCTGGTCCGGGGATGCTGCCGCTCGGCAGTGTTGTTGGAATAGACAGCGGCCAGTCGTCGCCCTCCGTCATTCTGCGCATCATGCCTGCGCTGAACCTGTTTTCAGTCGCATGGACGTCAGTGCGCGACACGGGCGTATTTTCTCCATGATTCGCGGACTCGCTGCTTTTATTCCGTTCATTTCCGCAGTGCTTTTCCCTTTGCCGTTCACGATTATTCTTGCAGTCGGAGCATCGCTCTTTGAGCCGCTGGTTCCGCTTGCGGCAGGAATCTTCGTTGATACGCTGTATTACGCCCCGCAGACCTACGCCGTTCCGGTGTTCTCCCTGTATGGCGCCATCGTGACGGTCGTCGCCTTCTTCGTGCGCAGCCGCCTTAAAACAAGTATTATCGGAGAATGAAATGGACGCTTGCGGCGCGGAAGGACCCGGAAATAGCTCCTGACGAGATATTTCTGGATGCATCAAACGCGCCCGCATTTGATACGGCGCGTTTTGAAGGACGGCTGGAGAAGCCCCTCTCTCGCGGAACGTTCTTTTATCTCTCGGTTGTCCTGGCTCTTGTGTTCTCCGTTCTCGTCATTAGGACGTGGAATCTGCAAGTTACGAACGGTACGGCGTTTGCCGCCGAGAGCGAGCACAACAGCCTTGAGGTGGAAATACTTTTCGCACCGCGCGGCGTCATCACCGACGTGAACGGAAAAGTGCTCGCGGAGAACGCCGAGGGCGAGGACGGCGCGATGAGACGCAATTATCCGATGCCGTCTCTTGGGCAGATCATCGGCTATGTCTCGTATCCGAAAAAAGATTCAAAAGGAATTTACTACGAGACGAAAGAAACTGGAATTGCGGGACTGGAGGCGCAGTACGATGCGCGTCTGGCCGGTAGGAACGGCCAACTGCTCACAGAGAGGGACGCCCTCGGCAGAGTTCGCTCCGAAGGCGCTGTCGTCAGGCCGGAAGACGGGAAGACACTCCGCCTTTCGGTTGATGCGGACCTTGAGCGGCATCTCGCGCGCGCGATCGCCGATATCGCCGGAAGGTACGGATTCATCGCAGGAGCCGGAGTTATCATGTCCGTTCAAACGGGCGCGGTGCGCGCAATCGTCTCATACCCGAGCTATGACCCGAACGTGATGAGCAACGGCAGTCCAGCCGAAACTATAGCGTCATACTCAAAAAATCCAGGGCGTCCGTTTCTTGACCACGCTGTTCGCGGAGTGTATGCGCCGGGCTCCATCGTGAAGCCTTTTATCGCTTCAGGAGCTCTCACCGACGGAATCATAACTCCATCTACAATTATTGACGACCCGGGATTTATATCTCTGCCGGACCCGTACCATCCCGGCAAGTCCTTTATCTATAAGGGGTGGAAGGCGCTCGGATTAATGGACGTGCGAGACGCTCTGGCGTGGTCGTCGGACATCTTTTTCTATGCAGTCGGCGGCGGATTTGAGAATCAGAAGGGTCTCGGCATAGATAGGCTTAATTATTGGTATAGACAGTTCGGACTTGGGAGCCGGACCGGCATAGACCTGCCCGGGGAAGTCGGCGGCTTACTCCCGACTCCGGAGTGGAAAAGAGAAGTCTTCAACGAACCATGGTATCTCGGGGACACGTACTTCACGGCGATCGGCCAATATTC
>JACOXQ010000046.1 GCA_016182285.1 Candidatus Kaiserbacteria bacterium | reverse complement strand
TTGCAATAACGCCCGATAGGAGATTATCCATGAACGCTTGGTCAACGTCGTCGCCGCCGAATTCTGTAACGTTGCGCGCGAGAATCGTCCGCGCATCAGGCTCGGACGCCTGCGTGGTATCCCACTCAAAAAGAGTCTGTAAAACAATTGAACGTGCTAAGTGTCGGTTCGCCATGAAAAGAGCTTGTATGGATAGTATAACAAAAAGCGAAGCCACTCTTATTGAGGGATGTGCACAGCGCGACGGCGCGAGCTTAGCAAATTTTCAGCAGAAAATTATGCGCTTCCCGAAAGAAGAGTGGCTTCGCGCTTAAACTCCGCCGCCGAAACCGCTCCGCGCCTTCGGACGTCCGCCGGTCGCTATCTTGCCGAAAATACCTTTTGAAGCTTTGGCTTCTGCATTTGCATGCACTTCTTGTGCATGTTCGTGCACATGTTTCTCTGCAGGTGACGTTGAAGGGCCCTTAATTTTTGACGCACGTTCGGTCTTCACCTTCGGTGTGAAAATCTGCTTCCCGCGATACATGCCCGTGGCCTCGTCAATTCTGTGAGGCAGGCGGAGATTGCCGCTCTCTTTGTCTTTTATTATATTGGCCTCGGCGAGCGCATGGTGCGACCGTCTGTTATTTGTGTGTCCCCTTGTGTGGCGCATTCGGATTGACATGCGGCTACCCTACCATGTGCCGTATAAAAAATCAAAAAGCGCCATCCTCCGGCTGGCGCTTCGCGTTATTAAACAAAGATCAGAAACCGAAATGGGTTTGTTGGGGGACTTCTTCGGATTGGTCGCGTGGAATAACTTGCACGATGATTTTTGCTATCTCGTCGGAAGATATTCCATTGAAGATATACGACTTACATATGCCGATTACTATCCCATGATGCGGACAGGATGGCATCATCTCATGAGCGCAGAGATGGCATAGGCGAACATCGCCGGTAACATCGCCACCCCTTGAAAGAACATCGAGTGCAAATCCTGCGTCTGCGAATCCGTTCTTACATTCTTCTTTCATTCTGCCTCCGAAAGATCTTGCGTCCTCTGCCCCAACGGCTGGACACAAGCAGGTATTATAGTCTTATTTCGGCTTAAAATCAAGGTGGATATACGAGCGGCGGTGGATATCGCAAAGACCGTGTTTTTTCAGCATTTCGTAATGCAAAGCCGTGCCGTAGCCCTTATGTTTTTCAAATCCGTATTCTGGATACTTTTTTGCAAGTTCAACCATTAACTTGTCGCGAGTGACCTTCGCCGCGACGGAAGCAAGAGAAATAATAGGAACGAGTTCGTCGCCGTTTATGATAGTTTCTTGCGAATACTCCGGTGGCGCGCGGAGCGCACCGTCCAGCAGAATGTGGAAATTGGACATCGGATGTCCAATTTCTTGCACAAGCTTATTCACGCCGCGCCACAAGGCGCGGCGTACGGCGATAGCGATACCTTCGTTATCAATAGTCTCGGCACTTTCAAATTCAACGGTAAAACGTACTTCACCATGCTCGGCGCGCTTTTCGAGCATTTCAAATATCTTCTCGCGCTTCTGTCCGGACAGCTTCTTTGAGTCTCTCACGCCCGGAAATTCTCTCTCCACGTCAAACCCCTCCGGCACAGCCACCACCCCCACCGCTACCGGCCCCGCGAGTGGCCCCCTCCCAGCCTCATCCACTCCGAGCATAAATCTCATGTTTCAATCATAACAAACATGCTCTAGATCTCGTGCTATCCAAGACTTGTCGCTATAGCGACAACTTGTGGATAGTCACATACCATGGATTATTCAAGAGAGTTTAAAGTGTTCGCGCAGGTGAGTATCGCGCTCAAGCCGTTCCACGATCATGTACAGCACGTCAGCACCGACACGAAAGTTAGCTTTTGCGAGCGCGATGAGGTCCTCGCAATCGTACGGATAAATCCACACACTATCCTGAAGGCGGACAAACCCGTACTCACTCATAAAGCGGCGGAGGCTTGCACGCATGCTTTTCCGTTTTTCAGGAATATCAAAAATAACGACTCGCCAGCGCCTGTCCCATTTTCTCTTTTTTGTCATTGCAACCCGCTCCGTTTCCATCTGGAGCATATGCTCTCCTTTCTCCGTTATGCGCGCATAACGTTTCCCGTTTTTCTCTTCAAATGTAACAAGTCCTTTTGCCGCGAGGCGTCCGAGCGCCGACTTCGCTTGATAGTTAAATCGCGCGCCTTTCTTGTATCCTGGGAAATACTTCAGGAGCTGGGCGACATTCGGCGCTGTCGCGGCGATAAGCGCGATGCCGCCGATTGCAACAGCTGTAAGTAGTGTAAGTTGGAAAACACCCCATATTTGTTTGCGCCTCCGTTCGCGCATTGCATCGCGTTCCATTATTCCCATGCAACCATTCTACCGTCCAAGGTATCCAAGACTTGTCGCTATAGCGACAAGTTGTGGATAGTGCAATGATAAAGATGCAATGATAAAGAAGATAAAGCATATGATATAGGATGTTGCGGTTATGGAAGTCCGAGACTTCCCCTCATCTTAAACGCAGAAGGCGCAGATTTGGTATTGTGGAGGGAATGGCGAGTAGATTCATTCACTTACACACCCACAGCCACTACAGCTTCTTGCAGGCGCTGCCGAAGGTGGACGAGCTTGTGGAGAAGGCTAAAAAAGAAGGGATGGACGCGCTCGCGCTTACCGATGCCGGCAATATGCACGGGGCGAT
>JACOXQ010000030.1 GCA_016182285.1 Candidatus Kaiserbacteria bacterium | reverse complement strand
CGGACTGAACGGCCAAACGCCGAACGAAGCGCTCGCACTTATGAGCTAATCAGTCCGCCAAATGTCTGTGCCTAAAACACAAGAAATCCGGGTCTGAATACCCGCTACGCGGTCATTTACATATCGGGAAAGTTGTATAGAATTATGGCTGGAATCGGGTTCGGTTGCCGCTGTTGCGGGAACCTTTTTACGTCGTTTTTTGAGGAGAGCAATATGGCGACGAACAACGCAATTGGCGGAAAAATCACGATACACGCCGGCACGCACTACGGCGGAAGCGCGCAGAGAGACTGCGATTATTATCGCAATAACGGTTGCGATACCTTAATCAATCGCGCGAAGAAATTCCTGGACCAGAAAAACACTTCGGCGCGCACCAATAAAAGGGAGCCAGCGCGCATGACCGTCCATGTTGAGAATATACAGTGGATAGCGAAAAGAAAGATTAAGAAAAGCAGAGCAATCTACTGTCCGCGTCTCGCAGACCTGGCAAAAAAGATGGTAACCGGCCGGAAGTCGGCCTTCAAACAGCTCTACGCGACTTTGGTCGGTTCTTTACGCGACCCGCGATTCCCGCCCATCGTACAATTTTCCGTAATCGCGACGGGCGTAGACCCGCGGCACAGAAGGGAAATGGGAACCTTCATCAAGGCGATGATAAACAATGAGGAGTTCGTGCTTCCGAGTTCCTTTTTGCGCGACTGTTCGGATGCGTTTCTGAAGAACCTTCCAATCTGAACGCGGCCATTCGCCAAAGCCCCCTTATCGCAAGGGGGCTTTCATTTGAATACACACATTTAATAATAGTTAACAGGACAAAATACGTCAAAACTCAAGAAGAAACTTGTGTCGGGAGGTTTAAGTTTAATTCAGTATGACAAATAATCCATTTATAAACGCGCTCGCCGCGGCGGGGTATATCAGCCTACTCGCGACGGCCGTCTTCACCATGCCTAAATACATTACAGACAATGAGCTCGGGATGATGGCGCCTATACTGTTTCTCTCCCTCTTCGTTATCTCCGCCGCCATTATGGGCTACCTCTTCGTTTATCCGCCCGCACTCCTTATCTTAGAAGGGCATAAGGCCGAGGGGGCGAAGCTATTTCTCCTCACCGTCCTCTCTTTCGCTCTCATAATCATCGCCACCCTCCTCGCGTGGTTCATCCTGCGCTCTGTGCTCGGTGGAGTGGTGTAGAATACATGAATGGATTCGTACACCTCATACCAGACGCTAATTAGGCCGAGTTGGTCGCCGCCGGCATGGGTCTTCGGCCCTGTGTGGACTCTGTTGTATCTCATCATCGCGGTGACGTACGGCACGGTATTTTATAAAGCGTTCACGAGAGAGATACCTTGGATAGTGGCTCTGCCATTCGCCCTCAACCTCGTCTTCAACTTCTCCTTTACCTACTTCCAATTCGTATTGAAGAATAACTACCTCGCCGCCGCCGACATCCTGCTCGTGCTCGCGACGCTCGTCTGGGCGCTCATCGTCATATATCCACACCTGCGTTGGGTCGCCCTCGCCAACGTCCCGTATCTCCTCTGGGTCTCCTTCGCGACCGCGCTTCAACTAACAATCACCTACTTAAACAAATAACGCTTGACACTCGAACAGGAGGGAATACACTATAAGTGTAGATTTCGGCACCGAAATTTACACAGCTCTTTCGGGAAATTGGTCTCTGATCAATTTCCCAGTCTTGGCGCGGTTTATGAACTAGGCCTTCGGCTGCCAGACTTTAAAGAACCGCCCGCTCTTTCCACCCAGACATAACGTCAATATAATTAACACTTCTGCCGAGAAGCCGCTCAAGCTGTACACGCTCTACGCGCCGCCCAATCATAAAGACGGCACGATTCATAAGACGAAGGCAGACGCCGAGACCGACGAGGGTGAACACCTTGATGGCGCCACGACCGAATGAAGATACTCTTTTTGGATACCGAGACGACGGGCAGTAGCGACAAGGACCGCCTAGTCCAGCTCGCGGTGAAGGAGCGGTACATAGACGAGCCCTTGGTGAACGCGCTCTATAAGCCGCCTGTGCCGATATCCATAGAGTCCATGGCTATTCACCATATTACTGAGCGGATGGTAGCGGAGAAGCCGGCTTTTAAAGACTCGCCTGAATATGCGGGATTGAAAGATTTATTGGAACACGAGGAGACGATAACCGTCGCGCACAACGCCGCCTTTGACCTAGCGATGCTCGCGCGCGATGGCGTCGTTCCGAAGCGCGCCATCTGCACCTATAAGCTCGCATACGCTCTTGACCCGAATGACCAACTACCTAACTATCGGCTCCAATATCTGCGCTACCTGCTTGACTTGGACGTGGAGGCCGAGGCGCACGACGCACTCGGCGACGTGCTCGTCTTGGAGGCGCTCTTTGAACGGCTCCTAGAGAAGATGAAGGAGCGGCACGGGACAGAGGAGGCCGCGCTTCTCGCGATGCTCGCAGTCTCGGCGCGCCCGCTCCTCTTCACCACGCTGCGTTTCGGTAAGTACAACGGCAAGAAGATAGAAGAAATTGTTCGGACGGACAGGGATTATCTGAAATGGCTTTTGCGAGAGAAAGAGAAGGAACCGACGATAGAGGCGGACTGGATATATACGTTGAAGCATTATCTAAGGTAATGGGGACAAAGGTAATGGGGACAGCCACCATTTGGTAGCAAGGGTAACCCTTTCTACTTGACACATTATAGGCCGAAGGCTTTTAGGAAGAGGATGGCGGCGGCCGAGAGGGATTCTGGCGTTATGGTGCTGGACGGTTCTGGAGCAGGTGCTGGGTAGGTTCCTCCTTCCGGCGGCATGTACGCGCCTTCCGGCGGTCGGTACTCTCCTTCAGGCATCGGATACGCTCCCTCGGGAGGCCTCTGGTATGCGCCTGGAAGCATGGTTGCATCTCCTCTCCCATCTGCCTGCTGGGCCGCATGGCACCGCTCTTAAATTTCTCAAAATTATCCGCTCCCCACTTTTCAGTAAGGCAGCTTGCGACTTCCGGCGGCATATTGCCGAAGCTCTCGCGGAACCTCCGGTTGCCTTCTTCCATCTCGCTCTTACGCTCCTCCGACATAAGCCCGTTATCTATCGCGAAATTGATGCACATATCTTCTTTCGCAGGGTCGCTGCAGAGAGCGTCGCACTCTTCTTTACCACGGCAGCCGCCCGGGCCTTTACCGCGCGTCTTCTTCGCCATTTCGTATTCCTCTGCGTTCATGAATCCGGCCGCCTTGCCGAACTCCACGCATTCGTCAAAGTTCTCATCCTTTGAGCAGTAGGCATCGCACTCCTTTTTCCCGCGGCAGGCCGGCGGCTTCGCTCCGGCTTTGATGGCCTGCAACATCTTTTGCGCGCCCTGCTGTTCTTCTGCGCTCATAAGGCCGGCGGCGCTGGCGAATTCTATGCAAGCCGGCATATTCTCGGGCGATTCGCAGTATGCGTCGCACGCCTCCTTTCCTCCGCAGGGAGGCGGCTTCACTCCACGGCGTATGGCATCGCGCACCTTCCTCGCCTCGCTCAATTCATCCGCATCCATCAGGCCGTTCTCTTCGGCAAACGCCACGCATGCCTCTATGTTTTCAGGATTATTGCAATACGCTTCGCAGGACTTCTTGCCGGTGCAGCCGCCGGGGCCTCTCGCTCCGGCAGAGAGGAACTTTTTCGCGTGTTCTATTTCTTTCGCCGGCATGAGGTTATTTTTCTCCGCGAATACTATGCATGCCTTCATATTGTCCGGCTCGTCGCAGTAAGTCCTGCATTCCTCCTTGCTTCCGCAATTTCCGAGCTCCGCTACAGGGAACTGGATGGACTCCACCACGTCCGACTGAGCGCGCGCGTTCCCTACGAGAACTAGCGAGAGCAGAAGCGCCCCGCACACGATGCCGGCAGGGATATAGTTATTTTTCATATGATAAAATTATTCAAACGGATGTATTTTAATGTCCGCAAACGGATTGGTCTTCTCCACCGGGTTTAGATCCGGTTTTTTCTCTAATGGATTGTCGGTTCCGTATGTCGGGAGTTCCGCGGTCTGTTCGGTCTTTGCGGTCTGTTCAGGCTCTTGACTTGGCTTTGTGAAGTAATAGAACGTTACTGCCGCGAGAATGACGACTGCCGCACCTGACGCGAGCACCGCGATTGTTTTTTTGTCCATGCCTCTAAGTATAAACGTTCCACAAGCCTAAAAAAACAATGGTGTTGATTAGGTGTATATTAATGCATTGGCCATAACGGCATACATATGTTCGTTAACTACTACGACCGTGAGAGTTAACGAACATTCAGAACCGCACCATCGGTCAGACGGATTGACGCAGTGATATTTTCGTGCTAGCTTACTTGCAGAGGTTTTATTCTGAAACTTACAATTGAGGAGGTCCCTTGATAGAAAAAATGCTTGACGCGATTACCCGGAGGGTCCGCAAGACCCTGGAGTCCGGCCTCTCCATCGCCGTCGTAGGATGGAGAGATTCAAATCACAGCCAGTTCACCAGGCAGTTGTCAGCAGGCGAGAAGGTCATGTTTCTTGATGCGTCGGCGAGGAGCTTGCCTGAAAAGGTCGGATTCGTGCTGTTCACTCGGTTCGTAAGTCACGCCGAATTCAAGAGATTGAAGAAAGGGAAGCCACATAATGCAGTACCTATTGACCCCGGGCAGATCAAAAAGATTCTGGAGTCCTGCGAAGATCTTCTCGCTTTTCCGCCCGTTCCCGTTGCCGGTATTGTGCCGGAGCCGCTGTCGGCCGAACCGTCGGCGAGAACGGCATCCGTCGCTCAAACCGAAGACAAGGTTCTTGATTTTGCCATAAATATCATGGAGGAACACAAAATGAGCGATATGGACCACTTCGTTGCCGCCTTTCTTAAGGCGGCAACGGAAAGCAGGAACGGCCTTGTAGGCAGCAGGACACTTGGCGCGCTTCGCGTGAGATACAACATCAACCTCACGGCTCCGCAGCTGGAGAAAGAACACTGGACCGAGTCCATAACCCAGCCGGGCAAAATGAAGATCGGCTGGTACAAAGCGGGCTCTAAAATGTCCGAGGCGAGCAAGCAGGAGAGATTCGAACCGCAGGACCCTATAGAACGGGCGAAGTTTTATATCGCTCAAGAACCGGTCTTTCTCGCCCAACAAGCCGAGCTTAAAGCCAGGCTTGCCGAGGTGGAAAAGAAACTAGAGAAGGTGTCCTTTCTGAAACAGAACTTCGACCAGATAACGAAGACGGTAGAAGAATTAAAGTAACAACCGCGCACCGACGTAAATCCCGCCTCTTCGCTGAGGCGGGATCTTTTTGAAGCTGAGCAAAGGTTTAACCTTGCCACAAAAATTCAAGACATATGCCGGCTATCCACGATTAGTGCCGGTCGGCGCAAGTTGCGGATAGCTTAAGAAATGTGGCTGTGGATATGCCGCCTTTTGCCGGTATCACCGGTGCACTAGTACTCGCGTGGTTCCTCCTCAGTTCCGCGTTATAACTTGGAGACCAAACTTATAAGCCACTAACCGATGAATTAGTACAGGAAAGTTGAATTTCAAAATGGAAGTGCTATCATGCGCCCGGTTCGCAGTAATATAACAAATAATTTTTAAATTTTCATGAAAAAAACAATCG
>JACOXQ010000029.1 GCA_016182285.1 Candidatus Kaiserbacteria bacterium | reverse complement strand
CGCGGAAAGCGTCACCTGTCCGCCGCGGTATTCAATGCGCTCGCCCCACGACTTGTCGGCGAAGTTAATGATGCCTGTTTCTTCTGCGGCTGAACGCATTGCCGTTTCAATAATATCTTTATCTTTTTCTGAAAGGCGTTCTTCGTAAATCTTTTTCCAAACGCTCGCGTTTGTCCCGAACGAAGTTGAGGGACTGCTGTATTCGTAGAGCGCGGCACCGGAGGTGGGGAGTAAATATAAATTCGCCAGATTTGCGTCAACCGACAGTTGCGATACGACTTGCTTTAAGAACTGCGAGAACGCGCCGCCGGAGATGACGGCAACACGAAAAGCGGCGAGGAGCCTGCCGACGAGTGCGGCCATTTCGGCAGTGAGCGGCTGCTTGCTCTCCGCGAGCGTGCCGTCAAGATCGAATATGACAAGTTTAAACATATAAATATTTAAATATCAGCTCAGTGCGTCAACAATGCGCGAGAGCGACGCGGTCGCGACTCCGACGACCTTATCTGCACCGCCATAGTAGAAAAATAGCGTGTCGCCGCCTGTCCCGAGAGAAGTCGAGGGGCGCACAACGGCCCCGCAGGAGAAGACGACGTTAGCGACTTCGCCTTCCATTTCATATTTTTCCAGCGGTTCAAAGACGTGGTCGGCCGTGCGCGAGAGCACCGTTGTGCCGTCCTGAGCGAGTAGCGCGGCGCCGAGGCGGTACTTCCCGTGTCGCGAGACGCCGTGATAAATGAGAAGCCACTTGCCGGCGACCTTAATCGGCGGCGCCGCGATCCCGACTTTTTCGTAGTCCCACATGCCTCTCCTTGGGCTCATAATCTCTATGCATTTCGTTACCCTTTTGCCGGAAGTCAGGTCGGGCAGAAGGTCGGCGCAAATCCGGTTATTGATGCGATGGTAGAGCAGATAATTTCCTTTTATTTTTTCCGGCAGAAGAGCCAAGTCTTTGTCGTCAACATTCTCAGGAGTGAGAAGGGACGGCGCGCTCCACATGTCAAAGCGCCTCGCGAGGAAGTCGTCTACGCCGATAGATGCGACCGCGCCGGAGGGAACGTGTACGCCATCGTATGCCGTATAGGTCATATGGAGCTGATTGCCTATGCGCACGACCCGCGGGTCCTCGCAACCGGAATTGCCGTTCGGACTCCCGCGCTTCTGCTCAAAGTCGGCGCGCGGTTTGTAAATCGGTTCAGCCAAGCGTTCATCTATATGCACGCCGTCCTTCGAGACCGCCAGACCTATTGTTGATGTGTTAGAAGAGTCCATTGCGCGGTAGAGAATATACACCGAGCCGCCTATGTCTATCGCTGCAGGATTTAAGACGGCGCGGCTCTCGAAATTTTCACCTCTCGGGGCGAGAATCGGGTTCTCTTTTGCGCGAATAAACGTGCGAGCCGGTCGCTCCGGGTCTAGGGTGCGCAGGAGATCGTGTAGCTTAACGCTCGCTTTCGCGCAGACGGTATCTGCCGCGCCGTACCAGATCTCCAGCCGTCCGCGGTCGCCTGTCCCGAGCGAAGTCGAGGGGCCAAGCGTCGCGCCGGAAGGGAAGACGATATTCGGCACGAGGCCGTATTCTTCATAAAACTCTTGAGGCACGAGTATGGATTCGGTACGCGAAATAAGCTTCTGAGGATTATTGCGAGCTAAGAGCGCCGCCTCTACGGAGAAAATGCGCTTGCCGCTGTCGTAATAATTCTGAATATATGAATAAATCAGAAGCCAGCCATGCTCGGTCAAGAGCGGCGTCGCACCGACTTCAACATGGTCTTTATCTTCTCGCCGCAATTCTTGAAGCGCGTGGTCGGCGAGATGCTCGTGCCAATCCTGCCAGTATCCTGGATTAAAAAAGTCTTCAATTCTTTTCGCGCGCGCTAGCGCTATAGTCGGGCGCGGATGCGCGTCGGTATAGTCAGTGTGCGCGGTAAGCAGTAGGACAATGTCGCCGTTAATTCGTTCCGGAAAGAGCGTCGCCGCTTTGGCGTTAAACGGAGTAATGAGGTGCCGCTCGGTAAAGTTGTCGGGCTCGTCGCCGACGGCGACAGCGACCTTTATATTGTCGGGTCCGAACGGATATCCGCCGAGCGCGGTATAGAAGCAGTACCATCGGCCCTCAAAGAAAGTGACGCGAGGGTCCTCACAGCCGAACCGATCCCATTCTTCGCTCGCATGAATCACTTGTTGCCGCGAATGGAAGTGAACTCCGTCATTTGACATTGCCGTACCGATGCTGGAGAGGCCGGCGTGCGGAGTCTGTAGCGCGTCCGGATTTCCTATGGCACGATAAAAAATTCTTACGCCGTCCTTAGTTTTTACCGCAGACGGATTATAGGTTGCGACCGCCTCCCACGGCCGCTCCCTCTGCGGAGCGAGTATCGGATTATGTTCCTCTCGGCGAATAACAAACATAATTCAGGCGGTTTGAGCAAGGACGCTTGTAAGGGAAGTCTGACTTCCCTTAATGAGCGCGTTGAGGAATGGGGCGAGCGGCGCGGTCGCGACGCAGATGACTTTATCAGCGCCGCCGTAATAGACGAAAAGATTTCCATCGCGGACGACCGCGCCGCAGGCGTAGACAATTCCGGGCTTGCCGTGATTCTCGTAATGCTCGTCGGGAACGAGAACGGGCGCGGCCGCTCGGTACAGAATTCTCGTCGGGTCGCTCTGGTCCAAGAGCATCGCGCCGAGCTTATACCGATGTCCCTCGGCAGCGTCGTTGGCGTGGTA
>JACOXQ010000071.1 GCA_016182285.1 Candidatus Kaiserbacteria bacterium | reverse complement strand
CGCTGAATCGGCGCTTTAGAGCCCTGCGCGTCTTCAACCATCTTAATAATGTGCGAGAGCACGGTGTCTTTCCCTATCTTGGACGCTCGGAACGTGAACGTGCCGAATTTGTTTATCGTACTGCCGATAATCGCGCTCCCGCTTTTTTTATGGACCGGCATTGACTCTCCGGTAATCATAGATTCGTCAATTTCAGACTCGCCCTCCGTTATATTCCCGTCCACCGGAATCCGCTCGCCGGGACGCACTACTATCAGGTCGCCGACCTGAACTTCTGATATAGCTATTTCAATTTCTTTTCCGTCACGCAACACTTTTGCCGTCTTCGGCTGAAGCCCGACAAGCTTTTTTATCGCTTCCGAGGCTCGTCCTCTCATCAGAACTTCAAAGTATTTCCCCAACAAAATCAGGACGATGATAATCGCCGAGGTGTCAAAATATATGGCCGGCGCAACTCCCCCCTTCGCGAAATAAAACGGGAACGCCGTGACCGCCGCGCTGTAGAGATAGGCGGCGAGCGTGCCGACCGCTATAAGCGTATTCATGTCGGCGGTGCGGTATTTTACGAGGAGCTTTAGCCCGCTGTAAAACTGCGAACCGACCCAGAACTGTACCGGCGTCGTGAGAAGAAGGAGTGTCCAGTTATTGCTGAAAATCTCCGGCAAAAACGGGAACCACTGCGGAAAACTGCCCATGAATATGAAAATTGAAAGGGCGCCGCCGACGATAAGTTTAAGCTTCATCTCTTTTATATCGTTCTCCCGTTCCATTTCCATATGGTTGTGTTCCGGAGAACTCATGTCCGTATCATTTTGCCGTTTCGGAGGCGAAATTCACAACCGCAGACTTGACTCCTGTCTCTTTGGCGAGCGCGCGTTCTATTATCGCGACGCAGCTGGCGCAGTGCATCCCGCGGACTTTGTACGTGTGTGATTTCATACGACTTATAGTGAACTTACAGTTTACATCCTAATTCCTCTTTTCCGAAATGATTCGGCCGTCGTCGAGAGTGACGATGCGGTCGGCTAAGCGCGCATACTCGTCTTCGTGCGTGACCATAATAATGGTCTGGCCCGATTTGTGGAGCTCTTTAAAGATTTCCATCACTCTCGCGGAAGATTCCCTATCCAAGTTTGCCGTCGGTTCGTCGGCGAAGAGTATGCTCGGCTTGTGCGCGATGGCGCGAGAAACGGAGACTCTCTGCTGTTCGCCTCCGGAGAGCTGGCTCGGCAGATTGCCAAGCCGCGCGCCAACTCCCACTCGCTCCAGCGCCTCCGATGCCTTCTCGTCTGCCGCGCTTCTTGATAGCCCCTGCATGATAAGCGGGAGAGAGACATTCTCAAGCGCGGTCAGCTCCGGCAGAAGCGCGTAATCCTGGAAGACGTAGCCGAACTCACCCAGGCGAAACAGCATTTTTTCGCGCTCGCTCATCGTGTGCGCTTCTTTCCCGGAAATAAATATCTCCCCGGACGTCGGCTCGTCCAGAAGCGACATCTGGTAAAGAAGCGTGCTCTTCCCCGCTCCGGAGCGTCCCATAATCGCCACAAACTCTCCCTGCTTTGCGCTGAAATCAATGCCCTTTAGCACTCTGGTCTCAATCGGGCCGTCTTTAAAACTTTTTACCAAATTTTTTACTTCAATCATATTTTTAATTTCTACCCAAGATAGAATCCAACGTGTTGCGTCGCACTATCATCCGCGAGGGCAGGTACCCCGCGATGACGGTCGTGAGCACGATGAGCATGATGCGAATCATCGTCCCGTCTACCTGCGCGACGATGATTGCCTCGCTTATAGGCAGAGAAATCGGATTTGCGGACACGTACGGCACGAGGAAGCCGTAGAGAATGCCAATACCGAGCGCAGAGCCGATAGAGGCATACAAGAGCGACTGGAAGATGTATGAGAGTTCTATCGCTTCTCCGGATATTCCTATTCCCTTCAAAATGCCGATGAATTTTCTGCGCGTGACTGCATTGATGAAGATGACGATGAATATCGTGATTGCCGCGACGGCGAGGCCTATTGAGCCGATGGCGTTCCCTATCATCGCGAACGTGTTTTGGACTTCCGCGACTCCGTTCGGTATCCCTTCTTCAAATGTTTGTACTTTTGCTTTATCTCCTATTCCGCTTCTCTTCAGTAGGTCCCTGAACTCCGCCCCGTCCGTCCCTGCCGGCAGCAAAATGGCGATTTCATTCACGGCGTATTCATATCTGCCCATAATCTGCCTGAGTTCGTTTGCGGGCATAAATACGCGCGCAGCGAGAGGAGAGTTCGCCGGAACGTCCAATATCCCTTTTACAATAACCTCTCGCGTATTTCCGTTTATTGTGAGACGAATCTTTGTTCCGGGGTAGACGTTTTTTAGCGGGGTTAGTCCGGGCTGTTCGCCGAACGAGTACCGGTCTACGAACTGCGGTCCGAGCAGCACGGCGTCGTAATCGGACGATGACAGATACTCGCCCTCTCCGACGTAGCCGGAAAGATTGGAAAAGTTGTCTTCTGCGACTGGGTTAATTCCTACAATAGTCGCTCCCGTCTTATTCGGCTTTTCGTTCGGGTCAACTCTTGAAAAATAGTTCGCTTCAACGGAGCCGGCCGCGCTGTACCGAGCCGTCACCGCTCTCGGCTGCGGGAGTGTCTGCAGAAATGAAAGAATCTGCGGGCTGTTTTCTATATAATCCTTGGTGTCCAGAGCGGTAATCATGACGTCGCCTGTTTCTTGGATGCGGAACTGGTTTGAGATGCCGGCGACAATGCCGACCAATAGGCCGGTCACGACGACAAGATTCAGGAACGTGAGCAGCATCACGAATACAATGAGCGATGTGGTCCAACGGCTTGCTCTGCGTATCTGCCGTAATGCTAGGTAAAAGCCGACGCGAATGTCTACTGCGGAAAGCATGACTACCTATGCGGCGCGAGGAGAATCGTTTCGCCGACTGACAAACCGGAGAGTATTTCCGTTTGGCCCAACGACGGTGAACGGCCGGTAACTACAGGCCGATTTATCACTTCGCCGCCGCGCGACAGCACGGATACATACGGCACTCCGTCCTTGGCCGCTATTGCACCGCTTGGAATAACGATTGCATCGGTGAGAATCCCTATATTTATTACGACGTTCGCCGTCATGCCGCTTCTTATTCTCTTGTCCGCCGATAGGAATGAGAGCGTCGTTTTATATGCCGGTACGCCGTCTTTAACGGTTTCTGCCGGGTCTACGGCGACCACTCGCGCCGGGAATTCAATTGCGGAGCCGTATGCGTCAAGAGTCGTCGTCGCGCTGTTCCCTGCCGCAATTCCCGCTATCGCCACTTCAGGCACGAAGGTCTCAATCTGAAAGATGCCGTCGCTCTGCATGGAGATGAGAGAGGCTGACGGCGAAACTATCTCCCCGACTTCAGCGTCCATTCTCGTCACAATCCCGCTGAACGGCGCGACAACGTATGTTTTAGCGAGGGCGGATTCTGCATTCGCGACCTTCGCCTGCTCGGCCGCGACGGCATCAGCCGTCGCGCCTGCCTCTTTAAGCGCCAGGTTCTTCTGCGCGGAGGTGAGCGCCGTTACCGCCGAGGTGAGCGCAGCCGCGGCATTGTTCACGTTCGTGCGTCCTGTCGCGAGCGACGCCGCATACGACGACAGAGTCGCTGAAGAAGTTGTTGAGTCTGGCAATCCCTGATTAATCGCCGAATTCGCATCTGCGAGAAATGCGGCCACCTGCGCGAGAGAGGCCTGCGACTGGCCCGCCGAGCCGGCCGCGCTCTCTGGCGAGAGTTCTGAAATGAGAATTGACCACGCGACAAGCGCGGACTCGACGCTGGAGCGGCCGCGCTCAACCGTATTCTTCAGATTCAGGTCGGAAATATTGAACGCAAGCTTCGGGTCGGTGCGCGGATTGGAGAATAAAGAATCCGAGCGATTGCGCACGGCGTCGTCGGACACGGTATATGCGCTCAAAACCGCATCCGCCAGCGCCGACTTAGCGTTCTCAAACGATGCCGCGGCGACGGCGAGCTCTTCTATCCGCGTGCCGGCGAGGAGCGACGCGAGGTCGGCCTTCGCCTGCGCGAGGTCGGCGACGAGGTCTCCGTTTTCCGTCTGCGCGAGAATGGTCCCAGCAGACACTCTCTGTCCGACTTTTGCATACGCTCCCGCGATGCGTCCGGACGCGGCGAAGCCGAGGTTAACGTCCCGAGCCGCGACAACGGTGCCGGAAACGCTCACTTTTTGTATAAAATCACCGGAAGCGACGGCAAATGTAGCATCAGAAGAACTGCCTCGTCCGAAATAGAAATAACCGCCTAAGACAAGCAAAACGAGGCAGATAACGGCGTATTTCCAGCTCCAAAACTCCAGATGATTTTTGAATTGGGATTGCACTAAAATTGAGTCTATCACTCGGGTATAATGAGTGCCACTATGCAGCCATTATTCTTCGGACTTATCGCTCTGGCGATTATTGGCGCCGCTCTGCTTATTCGCCCGCGGAGATTCTACTTCGTTCGTCATGGAGAAACTATTTTAAACGAACAGCACATACGCCAAGGTGAAGCTGGCGGATTGTCCGAGAACGGCAAACGCCAAGCGGAAGCCGCCGGAACGTATTTGGAGCGTTTCCAAATTGAGCGCATCATCGCCAGCACCTACCCGCGCGCGAAAGAGACTGCAGAAATTATCAACAAACATTTGAAAGTCCATATAATTTATTCACCGCTCCTAGCCGAGAGAAAGAATCCGAAGGAGATTATCGGCAGGAGCACGCGCGACCCTGATGTCATTCGTATTGTGGATGAGATGGACAACTCGTATCACGAAGACGAGTACCGCTTTTCGGATGAAGAAAACTTTATTGACTTGAAGAGGCGTGCGCGCAAATGCCTTAACCTTCTCGCTCTGCAGGGAGCGAACGAGACTGCCGTCGTAACGCACCACGTCTTCCTAAAGATGCTGATCGCATATCTGTTATATCGCGAGCGCCTTCATGCCGCCGATTTCGCGAAGCTTTCGTTCTTCAATATCTCGGACAACGCCGGCATCACAGTCTGCGAATTTTCTCCTCTTCTTTTCCTCTCCCCAACCCGCGGCTGGCGCGTCATCTCCTACAACGACCATCCCGAGTAATGAAAGGTTTCGTAAACCTTTCATTATTATTTTCATCAAAAAATCACTTTACCTTAACGTCGTATAGGCAAAACTAAGGCACAGGAAGCTATCAAAGAGATTCTACGACCGTAGGGACTTTTTGATATCCAAACGATTGACATTTCTAGGAGAAAGAGGAATATGGCGGATGGAAGTGAGCGCGCCTGAAGCTTGGGCGTTTGTAGTTCAACCATAGGCGATTCCGTATGGATAGCCGATTGGAGGTTTGAAATGAAGCGACCAGAAAATACCCGTGTTCTGAGAGACGTGTACCGAAAGATTCTAAGTCCAGGCATCATGCTTGTGCGGTGCCACAACTACATTAAAGACACGCATCCGGGGAAGGGGTTCATTGCCTCACATCTCGTTATTCTCAATCTGACTATTACCACCGACTGGCAAATCCTGATCAAGTATGACTTCAACACTACGGTCAGGGATGAGCAACGTGATGGGAAGTTCGCTCTATCAACTGAAACACACATCGTTGCGAACCTCTTTGGGGGTGAGGCTCCGGAAGATGCCGTGACGCAGGAAATCTTCAAAGGGTTGGTGGACACCAGTGAGTTGCAGTGGGGTGCGCGTCCTTTGCGGTGTTCCATTTCTTTTGCATCTGGCACAAATCTTGAGGACGTTCCTCGTTCTCACTGTATGGTCCTCCCTATCATCATCTCAGCGTACGTGGACTTGAAGTCTGGCTTCGTTCGGTACACAAGGCAACTGGAGGATGTTGTCAACTTTGACCAGGCTCAGCTGGCTTTGGACGAGTTGCTGAAACGGCTCTCAGCTTTCGCCGCCCAGGCGACAGAAGAACAAATGAAAAACAATATCGGCCTGTAGTAATCACCACATCTTACAGAGACTGAAAAGCCGGGCGGCTTGCCCGGCTTTTTTTATTTCTACCGAAGTTAAACTTCGGTAATTAGTAGTCCATGCCCATGCCGCCCCCACCAGATGGAGGAGATTTTGGTTCTGGGATGTCGGCGACAGCCGCTTCGGTAGTGAGGAGCATCGCGGCGGCACTGACCGCGTTTTCAAGCGCCATGCGCGGCATTTTAACTGGGTCCACTATGCCCGCAGAGAGCATATCTTCAACAATCTCGTCGGTTAGAGCGTTGTATCCGGCGTTCGCTTTGCCCGATTGCACTTTGGATACGATGACAGCCGCGTCGTCCTTGCCGGCGTTAATGGCTATCTGCGCGAGCGGGGTCTCCAGCGCGCGCATGACGATGTCAAAGCCCGCTTTCTCGTCCGCACTTCCCATCTTACGTCCGTCGTGCGCCACGAGCTTTTTGGCAACTTTTGCCAAAGCCGTGCCGCCGCCCGCTACGATGCCCTCTTCAATAGAAGCCTTCGTCGCCTTCACCGCATCGTCAATTTTATCTTTCAGATATTTCATTTCCGTCTCGGTCGCCGCGCCGACGTGAATCACAGCGACGCCTCCGGAGAGCTTCGCGATGCGCTCTTCAAACTTCTCTTTATCAAACTTGGAGTCGGTATTTTCCATTTGCGTCTTTAGCTGAGCTACGCGCGCGGCGATGTCCGCCTTCTTCCCCTTACCTCCAACGATAGTCGTATCGTCTTTGGTCGCGACGACGCGGGAGGCCTTCCCAAGCATGGAGAGAGTCGCATTCTCAAACGTCATGCCGACTTCGCTCGTGATGACCTGCCCGCCTACTACTGTTGCGATATCTGCAAGCATTTCTTTCTTCCTATCGCCGTAGCCCGGCGCCTTCACCGCGAGTACCGAGAATGCTCCTCGCAATTTGTTCACGATAAATGTGGAGAGCGCGTCGCCTTCAACATCCTCCGCGATAATCACGAGCTCTTTCTTCCCAGACTGCACGACTTTTTCAAGCAACGGCAAAATCTCCTGAACATTTCCGATTTTTTTATCAGTGAGGAGTACGAGCGCGTCCTTCATCTCGGCCTCCATTCTCTCCGGATTCGTAACCATATAGGCCGACACATAGCCCTTGTCTATCTGGAGTCCCTCAACTATGTCATAGGAGAGTTCCATGCCCTGACTCTCTTCAACCGTGACCACGCCGGAAGAGCCGACTTTTTCAACAGCCTCGGCGATAATGTTCCCAAGAACTTCAGACTCTGCGGAAATAGAGGCGACCTGTTTAATCTCCGCCTTGCCGTTTATCGGCTTACCCATCTTCTTAAGTTCCGCGAGCGCGGCGTCCTTGGCCTTCTCCATTCCGCTTCGTATCATCATCGCGTTCGCGCCCTTCATCACGTGCGAGAGGCCCTCTTCAACAAGCGCTTCAAACAAAACTACAGACGTGGTTGTCCCGTCGCCGGCAGTATCATTAGTCTTGTTCGCCACTTCTTTAACAATCTCGGCGCCCATATTTTCAAACTTGTCTTTAAGCGAAATCTCCTTGGCTATGGATACGCCGTCATTCGTTATGCGCGGACCGCCGTAGCTCTTTTCAATAATGACATTGCGCCCTTTGGGACCGAGCGTACCCTTGACCGCGCGAGCGGCGAGCGCAATGCCCTTCGCAATCGCCTTGCGCGCGTCTTCAGAAAAAAGAATTTGTTTTGCCATATGAACTAGTTAGTTAGGCGCTAGGCTTTAGCTTATTTAATAATGCCGAGAATATCCGACTCGGACAGCACATAATACTCAATTCCGTCAAACTTAATCGGCTCGTCCCACGGCTTTTTGAAGAAAACCGCATCGCCGACCTTCACTTCAGTCGGCATATGTTTCCCCTCATCATTTCGGCGGCCGGGACCGACCGAGACGACTTCTCCCTTCATTAGTTTCTCTTTATCCACTGTTTCGGGAATGATGATGCCGGATGCGAGCTTTTTCTCGCCTTCTTTTTCTGCCGGCAAAACCACTATCCTGTCGCCCAAAGGCACGAGTGAAAGCTTCTTCGCCATGTTTCTATATAAATGAATAATCGCCCCTCCTCCCTATTATGAACGTGTGAAGGGAGTATAAAGAAACACTCGCCTCATCGCAACCTTGACAAGTGATGTTTCTGTTTTCCGTCCATTTTTCATTCATTTGTTACCTATCCACGACTTGTCGCTATAGCGACAAGTCTTTGATACCTACGATTATTTACATTCACATCAGCAACTTGCGCGAGATTATGCGCCTGTGCTAATGTAGCGGCACAGATGGAGGCACTCGTATCGGCACTGCCGTACGCGGAAATCATCCTCTCTATACTCCTCATCGTCGGCGTCGTGCTGCAGCAGCGCGGAGCCAGCCTCGGCGGAGCATTCGGGGGCGACAACTTCGCGTCGACGTTCTATAAGCGCAGAGGCGCCGAGAAATTTCTATTCAATGCGACAATCGTTATTGCCATACTTCTCGTGCTTGCGGCGATAATGAGCTTCCTTCTGGCGAGGTCATGAGCGACGAGATGCGTGACAGGCTGACGCGCCTGCGGAGCATCCCTGCTCTGGATCGCGCGCAGGAACGCGTTAGAGCATTCTCGTCCGGCGACAAAGTTCTCTTCTATTTGTTCGCTATACTCTTCGGTATCGCATCACTTCTCGGACTCTACGCGCTTCAGCAGTCGCTCCTCGTTGAAGTGCCCTCATATGGCGGAACTCTTGTTGAGGGAGAAGTCGGGAGTCCGCGGTTCATAAATCCGCTTCTCGCCATCAGCGACGCCGACCGGGACCTGTCGGCACTCGCGTATGCCGGACTCATGGGCCTGTCGGGAAAGGGAGAACTGATACCTGTGCTTGCGGAATATTACGACCTGTCTGCGGACGGTAAAACGTACACATTCACCCTGAGAGAAAACATAAAATTCTCCGACGGTTCGCCGGTCACCGCAGACGACGTGATTTTCACGGTGCAGAAGGCGCAGGATCCGGCGCTTAAAAGCCCTAAATACGCAGACTGGTCCGGCGTGAGGGCGGTCGCCCTTGACCAACGGACGGTACGATTCACTCTCGCGAAGCCGTACGCGCCGTTCCTCGGACTTACGACGCTCGGTATCCTTCCTTCTCGGCTCTGGAACAGGGTCTCCGACGAAGAATTCCCGTTCTCAATTCTGCAGAGCGTTCCGGTAGGAGCCGGACCGTTTAAGGTCTCGCGCGTTTCGCGCGGAACATCCGGACTTATTGAGAGCGTATCGTTTGTCGGAAATCCCGACTTTGCGCTTGGCCGTCCGTATCTGGACGGAATACGCTTCAACTTCTATTCACGCGCGGAGGATCTAGCGAATGCCGTAAAAAGCGGCGAGGTGGAGAGCGCATATGACATCGGTGCGAAGACTGCGTTGACCGCTCCATACGCCCGAGTATTCGGCGTGTTTTGGAATCCGAGCGAAAAGCGCGTATATGCGAGAACGGAGGTGCGCAAGGCTCTTTCGCTTGCTCTCGACCGGCAATCCATTATAGACAACGTGCTTGGCGGTTACGCGACTGCAGTTATGGGGCCAGTTCCGCCGGGAGGACCGGTAACGCAGGCGCTTATTCCGCAGTTTGAACACCGCATTGTCGCGGCGGCGGAGGTCCTGAAGTCGGCGGGATGGGTATACGACGGAACCGAACGCATCTGGGAAAATGCGGCGGCGAAGCAGACACTCGACGGAATCATCGTGCGCACATCAAACGTTCCCGAATTGAAAAATGTGGCGATCGCGGCGAAGTCGGACTGGGAGCGGCTCGGCATTCCGGTAAACATAGAGCTCTACGAGCCGGGAGACCTCTCGCAGAACGTCATCCGCCCCCGCAAGTACGAAGCGCTTCTGTACGGCATGGTGATAGGACGCGACCAGGACCTGTATGCGTTCTGGAGTTCTAAGGAAAGAAACGACCCGGGACTTAACATTGCGCTCTATGCGAACAAAACTGTTGACACTCTCCTGGAGAACGTCCGCGAGCAGACAGACCGGAAGACGCGCAACGACAATTTGCAAAAGATTGAGGATATAATCGCCGCAGAGTATCCGGCCGCGTTTATGTACGCACCGAGCTTCGCATACGAAGTACCGGATGACATTAGAGGAGTTGAACTGCCGCAAATCATTATTCCAGCCGACCGATTCGCAACAGTCGCTTCCTGGTATCGTTCAACCGACGCGGTGTGGCCGATATTCGCGAACAAAAGCCGTTAAATTTTCGTACGGGTTTCAGTTTATTTATTATCGGCAAGCCCATTAATCAAAAAATTATGAATTCAGCACCAGCCCCTGCGGCGGCACCGGCAAGTCCGCGCCCTGCTCCGTCAAGAGAATCGCGGCCAACCGGTCCAAGACGATATGAGCACGGAAATCGCGGTACAAGACGCGGCGGCGTTCGTCCCGGCGGCGCATCACGCAGAATACAGCGCATACTGCGCAGACCTTCGTCCAATCCTATGCGGATTAACCGCGCTATAGACTACTTCCCCGAACCGGTCGGCCCGACGTCGGTCCGAATCATTCCGCTCGGCGGCGTGGAAGAGGTCGGACGAAACATGATAGCGGTAGAGGTGGGAGCGACCGGCGACATTCTCGTCTTTGACGCGGGATTCCAGTTCGTTTCGGAGGAAGCGTCGCCCGGCGTTGATTACATACTGCCGAATACGAAATATTTGGAGAAAAATGCTTCCCGCGTTAAGGGCGTAATTATCACCCACGGACACCTGGACCACATAGGGGGCATTCCCTTCACGTTGCCGCGTTTCGGCACGCCGCCGATCTATACTCAGAATCTCACGTCCATCATGATTCAGCGCAGACAGGAGGAGTATCCGGATGTTCCAAAATCCGAAATTGTAGTCGTTGAAGTAGGACAATCAGTCACCATCGGGTCAACGAAAGTAAAGTTCTTCCCGGTAACGCACTCTATCCCAGACTCAATGGGCGTCTCAATAGAGACTCCGCAAGGCAACGTCGTCGTCACAGGCGACTTGAAGCTTGACCACGACGACGGCACTCCTAGCGAACGAGAAGTGAAGATATGGGGGGAGCTCGGCAAGGATAAAAATATATTCTTCATCGCTGATTCAACAAATGCAGAAAAAGACGGCTTTTCAATTCCTGAAAAACGCGTAATCCAAACATTGGAAGATATAATCAAAACAGTCTCCGGCAGGCTCATTATAGGAACGTTCGCTTCGCAGTTTGAACGCATGATTCACATCATGGAAACCGCGGAAAAACTCGGCAAGAAAATCGTCACAGAGGGACGTTCCATCAAGAATAATCTGGAGATCGCCGAGAAGACCGGTCTGTTGAAGATAAGTAAGGACACGATTATTCCTGCACAGGATATCGGCAATTATCCTCCGGATAAAATCGTCATACTTTCTACCGGCGCGCAGGGAGAAGAGTTCGCCGCGCTTATGCGCATTGCGACCAAACAGCACAAGAACATCACGCTTACCGAACGTGATACTATCGTGCTTTCTTCTTCGGTTATCCCGGGCAACGAGATTGCCGTACAGAAACTGAAAGACAATCTCTACCGACACGGCGTTACGCTCATCCACTACCGCTCAAGCGACGTCCACTCCACCGGCCACGGCAATACGGGAGAGCTCGTCTGGATTAACCGGCAGGTCCATCCGAAATTCTTCATGCCGGCATACGGATACCACTCAATGCTACGATGCCACGCTAAGGCCGTAGAACAGTCCGGATTCCCGAAAGAGAACATCATTGTTCCGGACAACGGCACGGTTATTGATATTGAAGACGGCGAGCGGATGAACATACACAAGCAGAAGGTGCCTTCGGCGCCGATGGTCGTTGACGGCTTCACGATAGGCGATATACAGGAGGTCGTCATACGCGATCGCCAGTCGCTCGCCAAGGACGGCATGTTCGTGATTATCGCGAGCGTGAACATGAAGACCGGAAAGCTCCGCAAGTCGCCCGACATCATCAGCCGCGGTTTCGTGTATCTGCGCGAGTCGCA
This sequence comes from Candidatus Kaiserbacteria bacterium, assembly GCA_016182285.1. Lineage (GTDB taxonomy): Bacteria > Patescibacteriota > Minisyncoccia > Phycocordibacterales > Phycocordibacteraceae > C7867-001. Next base: position 5,845 of record JACOXQ010000071.1, on the reverse strand, counting down.
GAATCTACTCAACGAGGGGCGTATCCTTATCAAGAAGACGATTGAGGATAGCACGCGCAACATGAATCCGATTGACCTGGATTACGTGAAGAATAATCTGACCGATGTCATGGCCGGATTCCTCTTCGCGCGCACCAACAAAGCCCCGATGGTCATCCCTGTGTTGATAGGGATGTGATTCAGGCGCTAGAGGCTTTAGCGAATCACAGAAACAACCCGCGGCGCGAAGCGCCACGGGTTTGCTGTTTACAGAAAACAAAAACCGCGCACTGGAATCATTCTTCCATATGCGCGGTTTTTGTATGAGATGTTTTTATGAGATGTTTTGTTGATACCAAATTTAAGCTATAGCTTGAAAAAGGTATCACCTTCATCACGCTCGTAGCAGCATGAGTGGTGGCACCCGTTGGCGGCTCACGAAAGTGAGCAGTGTTTTCCATGTGTTATGCTCTCTAAGACATGCGGCCGCGGGTCATAATTTCTTTAAGCAATTTCTTTTTCGCGTTCTTTTCTACGGCGATCATACTCGTAATGATCCCGTACCTGACCCAATATATGTCCGACGTACGGGCCGGGGTCGTGATAGCCATGGGCCCTCTTGCGGCCTGCCTCCTGTTCCCTCTCATGCCACGCTTGGTCGCCAAATACGGCGCCCAGCAGCTGGCCTTAGTGGTCTCTATCTTGGAAATGCTCTCTCTATTTGCGCTCGCGGGGGCGCCCGGCGCCGTAACCGGCAGTATATTCGCGGCGCTCTCTCTCGGCATCCAGCCGTTCCTCGCTTATCAGCTGGACCTGCTTTTGGAGGCGACTGTGGAAGAGGAGGGCGTTACCGGGCGCGTGCGGACGATGTTCATTACCGGCTGGAATCTGGCCGCGCTCGCCGCACCGCTCCTTATCGGCGCTCTCTTGGCCTCCACGGACGCCTACTATCGCGTTTTTATCGCCGCCGCCGGAGGCATAATCCCCCTGATAGTGCTCCTCGCCGCGAGCAAGCTGCCCCTCGGCAGGCCGCCTGTCCTCTCGCGCATGGACGACACTCTCCGGCGCATATTCCGCGACAGGGACCTGGCCGCGGTCACAGTCGCGCACTTCATACTGTATCTGTTTTTCTTCTGGGCCCCATTTTACACGCCCCTGTACCTGCATACGGTTCTCGGAATTCCATGGAGCGAGCTCGGCTGGATGTTCGCCGTGATGCTCGTACCATACGTGCTCATAGAATTTCCCGCCGGCGTCATAGCCGACAAGTTCATAGGGGATAAAGAGATGATGTTCGCCGGCTTCCTCATCGCCGGAGCCGCTCTCGGGGCCATCGGGCTTTTGACCGCCGCCTCTCCGATATGGCTCATAGTGGCTGTGCTTGTGGCGACCAGAATAGGGGCCGGCTTAGTTGAGAGCATGACCGAAGGACACTTCTTCAGGCTGGTCTCGGAGAAGGACATCAATTCGGTAAGCATATTCCGCGGGATATGGCCTCTCTCCGAACTAATCGCCCCTCTTATCGGAAGCGCCATACTCATTTTCGGCAATAATTTTGGGGCCTTCTTCGCTATTACCGGCGGCATCGTCGCGATAGGCGGCGCGATCACGACTTTGTTTATCAGAGACTTCCGCCCCGTGCGCCCAGTGAGAGCTTAAGGCTTTCACTGGCTTATTTGCTACGAGGCCACCTCTTCGCCGCGGGCGGCCAGAGTTTGGTGATGGGGTGCTCTGCACAGTCGTGCGGGCGCGCGGGGCAAACGTACCTGCCGTAGAGGACGAAGCCGTTGTTTACATATTTCCAATCTTTTTTCGGAATAAGACGCTCCAAATCTTTTGAGATTTTCGTAAGGTCGTTGTTGTCGGTCAAGTCAAAACGCTTCGCGAAGCGCTTCACGTGCGTATCGGTCGCGATGCCCTCCCATATATCGTAGAGCTCGCCGAGAATCACATGCGCGGTCTTGTAGCCGATGCCGGGGAGCGCGACTAGTTCGCGTTCGGTGCGCGGCACGGCTCCGCCGTGCCGCGCCTGAATTTCCCCCGCCGCGCCGATAATCGCCCTCGCTTTATTGCGAAAAAACGGAATTGAAGAAATCTCTTTCGTGAATGTCGCAGGATTCGCTTTCGCGAAATCTTTCACATTTTTATATTTTTTAAAAAGCGTCCCGGTGACTTTATTCACCGCCTTGTCGGTGCACTGCGCCGAGAGAATCACTGCCGCGACAAATTGAAACGGCGTTGTGTGTACGAGCTCGCTCTTCGGTTCCGGGTACGCCTTTTTTAAATACGCAACTATCTTCTTGAAGCGTGCCTCGCGATTCATAACATTTACGGGGTGTTATCTTCGTGCGGGAATGCAAAGTTGAAAAAAATAAGAAGGAGAACGCCGGACATAAACGTGGTTAGAAGCATCACTATGAAAATTCCGACATACGGGACGAGCGCTATCAGAGACAAAACGAGCATGCCGAATACCCCGTCATGCCACAGCACAGTCTCACGCTTCATATAGCGGCGCGAAAAGAGACTTCCGAGGAAAATGCCGGAGTATGCAAGGGACAGAAGCAGAATAAAAGAGTACGAGATGAAGAGAAGCATGGCGAGTCCGATGCCGACGAACGTCAGAGCGAGTATCAAGAAAAGCACAGGAGTTACTACGAATACCGCGAAACCGAGCAGGGTGGTCAGCAGGATTCTGCTCGGACGCGCCGTGCACGCGCTCTCTGTCACAGCCTCCGCGAGCTTCGGAAAGAGTCCTGCGAGAAGGCCGGTCAGTATGAGTGCTCCCAATATTCGTACGAATAGGAAAAATCCAATGCTTATAACGGAAAGGATGCGCGACGTTCCGGCATCCGGAAGATACGATGCGTTCGTGTATTCAACGCCTCCGGTTATGACGGCAGATTCCGGAATGGCAGCCGGTTCAGGCGCTTGGTAAGAGAGTTTGCCGGCAATTGTTGTACTCGCGGCGAGAGCAACCCGCCCAATTGCGACTATATCTACATTATTTGCAAAGTCTCCGGAAAGTGAAATATTATTGCCGTATATCGTGACCGGTCCGGAAGCGCCGTTTGATATCGTCGTATTGGCGGCAACGATGAAAACGCTGCCCCCAGTTTTGCCCGAGTCGTTAACGGAATAGCCGAAGGCGGCTAAATCGCCGCTGATGTGTTCTTCGACAGAAATGCTGCCGCCGACCGCCCGTACGTCGCCGCCGACGCGCGCGCGCGAACGTATGGAACCTGCAATTAGAAGTTCATCGCCAGATACTGGAGCGGCGGTTACAACGGACCCTCCCAACACAGATAAGTCGCCGGACACATTCGCCGTGTGTACAACAGAAAGGCCGGCAGAATACGCATTGCCTGGAGAAGAACTGGCCACAAGAAGAGAACGTCCGGCTGAAAAGGACGACGAGAGACGAGCCGCATAAGAATTCGTCGGCAGGAGAAGTGCAACGAGAAGCGCGAGAATGACGTAACGCATACCGTTCAGGAAATCGGCGGCATCCTGAGATTCCGGGCGGGCGGTGCGGGCGGAGGGCTCATCGGTGGATGGTTGCGGCGTTTTGTAATCCTTACGGGCTCAATAAAACTCGCGAATACAAGTATGAGAAATGCAATTGCTGCTGAAGTGAGGCAGTAGATGCAGAGTGCGCCTATGAAAAAAATTTGAACGAATGTGAAATAAAGAGAAAAAATAACGCCTGTAAGCGAAATCGCCTGCAGGAATCGGCGCAACAACCGGTCAAATATTACGAGTTCAAGAGCGGCAAGAACAAATAAGATGCCGTAGAAGAGGACTCCGTATTCCGCCAGAGGTATTCCGAAGAGTTTTGAATACTCGCTGGAGGTAACGATATTGCATCCGGAGAAGTTTTGTATATTGCAGATAAGCGGCTCCCCGCTTGCTTCCTGCTGAGCCAGATACGCCGAATTCGCGAGTCCGAAAAAGGCCAGAATAAGGATGCACACTACTCCGATTCGCTTCATAAAGACTAGAATACGCGCCTTCCCGTCTCCGTGCAAATGGGCGATGGCAGATCTGATACACTGGGATAGTTCGTATGTATCCTTTCTTTCTGGATTTTATAAGCGGCGCTGTCGGCAGTCAGATACTTCTGTTGTCGCTCGCTATCATTCTCTGCGCGGCAGTCTTGGAGGATGTGACGACCATCATCGTGGGCGTCTTAGCGGCCGACGGCTTGATAGCGGTGCCGGTCGCGCTCTTCTCCCTCTACGCCGGCGTGATCCTCGGCGACATCGGCTTATACTCGCTCGGCCGACTCGCGCGCACGCATCCGAGGCTCGCGCGCTACGTTGACCACGACCTCATCGCGCCTTTCCGCGCATGGCTAGCGAGCCGATACGTCCTCACCGTATTCTCGGCCCGCTTCATTCCGGGCTCGCGCCTTCCGACATACACGGCGAGCGGTTTCTTTCGCTCGCGCTTCTCCATCTTTGCGCTGACAATACTCGCCGCCATATCGGTGTGGACGACCGCCCTGTTCTCCGCTGCATATTGGTTCGGCAGCATCTCCTCCAAGTGGCTCGTGCATGCGCGCTGGGGCCTAGCGCTTTTGCTTCTCGCTGTGCTCTTCCTCGTCGCCAGGCACAATATAAAGATGTACCGCGCCAAGAAGAGCGAGTTATGAAAGGAAAGGTGACCAGAGCTGTGGCGGCGCTCGCACTCGCGCTTTCCGCGGGCGGCGCGGGGTACGTTCTCGGCGGAAATGCGGCGCCGGAGAATGTGAATATTCCGGCACAGACCGTCACGGCGCCGGCTGCCGGCGCCGTGCGAGTGATTTACAGTTTGGACAAAAAACAAAATGACCAAGAACTCATCGCGCTCATCAATGAGGCGGAGAATTATATCTACTTCGCGATTTATACATTCACGCTTCCGAGCATCGCCGACGCTCTCGTCGCGGCGAAGAAGCGCGGGGTGGACGTGCGCGGAGTCGTTGACTCCGAGCAGAGTTCAAACAGCTACGGCGCGCCGATCATTAAAATACTTAAAGACGGCGGAATCCCCGTAGTGGCGGAGAGGCACGCAACCGGCAACGGCATTATGCATATTAAACTTCTGGTAACCGAACAGGCGTACGCGTTCGGCAGTTACAACTGGACCAAGTCCGCGACTACTATCAATGATGAGATTCTGGAGATCGGCACTGACGAAAATCTGCGCAAAGCATATGAGAATATTCTAAAGAAATTACTAAATGCTTATCGCGGTAACAGCGCGGCCGCGGGAGCGGCCGCGCCAGTTTCTATCGGAACGATAAATTACACCGAAGCCCTCGCGCACGTAGGCCAAGTAGCCTCCGTGCGCGGCACTCTAATTGACGCATACACTTCTAAAACCGGCACTGTCTTTCTGGATTTCTGCGAAAACTACAAAACCTGCGCATTTTCAGGAGTCATCTTCGCCGACGACGCGAAAAAATTCGGCGACCTCTCCCGCTATGTTGGACAAGTCGTCACCATTACCGGCAAAATCTCCATGTACGAAAATAAAGCCGAAATCGTCCTCTCCGATCCTAGCCAGCTTTCTAATTAAGGCCAAATTTGCTATTGTCTGCCTGTTCGATAAACCATATGGAGGTGCCATGAAGCTCTTTCGGGTAAACGAACAAGAAAAGACGTTGACGATATTGGAGGACATGGGACCTTTGCGAGCATTCTCTGAAGTGTCCCTCCTGGTCCAGCTCCTTGAGGCAACAAAGAAAATCGGAGAGGGCGGGAAAGCCATTTTTCTTTCTGTTGCTGAAGAAAGACAGATTACCGCCTTGAGCCGGCAAACAATCGGTGGGCTGGAGTTCATTTTTGCTCCCGGCCCAGATCGTGAGGGGGTAGTTCATTTC
>JACOXQ010000072.1 GCA_016182285.1 Candidatus Kaiserbacteria bacterium | reverse complement strand
CTCTTTTTCGGCCTGCGGCGGGCTGATTCTGCGAGCGAGATAGAAAACCGCACATGCCACCGCGATGCCGATAATGGCGCCGCCGATGATATCGGATGGGTAGTGGATGCCGGCGGCCACACGGCCTGCAGCCATCAGTATCGCCGCGATAAAGAAGCCGATTCCCCACTTCTTGTTATACAGATAGACTGCCGTGGCGAGCGCGAAGAAGAATGCCGCGTGTCCGGAGGGGAACGACCACTCGCCGTTGGCGAGAAGCTGGTGCGCATTATCAAGCGCAGAGAAAGGCCGCGGGCGGTGATAAAAGAAACGTATGAGTTCGGTAACGCCGAAGCGCGCAATGAGTGTGGAAATAACGGAGACAAAAAGTATCTGCAGTTTCTCGCGTTTCTGATACTGCGAAAAAAATACAAAAGCGAGAAATACGATAATTAAAACGTATGCGAGATATGATGCGAGAAAGACTATGATGCCGTCAAATAACTGCGACTTCCCCGCCAGATTGTTTAGAAGATAAAAAAGCTGCGTATCAAGCGACATAGATTTTTTATCAAACAGCGGGCATGAATGTGCCGATGGCGACTCCCATCACTATCGCCGCTCCGCCGAGAAGGGCCATGCGCGCGCCTCGCCAGAGCATCGGCAGGCGCGAGAAGCGCGCACTCGCCGCGCCGACAATAAAGAGCGAGACGACGGATAGGAGAATTGATGCGGCGAGCGCCGTGCCTGAAGAAAACAGTATGTACGGAATAAGCGGAACAAGAGACGCGAGCACGCAAGAGACGAACATGAGCGCCGCGGAAATTACGGACGGGCGGTCATTTACATTTGAATGGCTCACATACTCTTCCGCGGACTCCTCGGAGAGGAAATCGCCCATCGCCATTGAGAACGCTTCAACGAGCGCATAGACGACGCCGGTGAGCACGATAATGGCTCTCGGCACTCCGGCGACGCTGATGCCGGCGAGGAATCCGACGGTGGAGACGAGGCTGTCGTTTATACCGAAGATTATTGAGCGGAGATAGAGCGCGGAGGTTTTCATATAGAAAGGATAACACAACAAAAAAGAATCCCCGGCCGCTTCGCGGCCGGGGTATTAATGTTGGACGTACGACGTCCAACATTCCTAGACGACGCCTTGGCCGGAGTCTAACTCGGCTATGGTCGGCTCCGAGTAGAGGAGCCCGCTGTCCGGACAGATAAATGCGACGCACGCGCCGCGAAGCTTCTCGATGTCCTTCCGCGATTGGAGATAGGCGTCCAGACCGCGCCACGCGAGACCCGAAGTCGGACCGGGCGGAGGCTCAATCGCGCTGCCGAGTTGCCGCATGCCGATGAAAGAATCTTTGCGTGATATCTCGACGACTTCATCGACATACTTCTCCCACGGGAGCGTAACGACCTCTTTCATCCGCTTGCTGTCGCGCGCGCCCGGAACCTGTTCTCCGAGCTTCGGGCGAACGCCGACCATGACGGTCTTCGGATTTTTTTCCTTCAGGAAATGCCCGACGCCTCCGGCTGTGCCGCCAGAGCCGAGCGCAATGGCGACGACAGTCACGTCGCCGCCGAGCACCCGCAGTATCTCCGGACCGGTATACGCTTCGTGTGCGCGCATGTTGCCCATATGCGCGTATTGGTTGAGATGGCAGTGGCCCGGCTTTTCCCCTTCTTCTTCGGCTACCTTCGCGACGCTCTTACCGCCGCCGACATAGAGCAAGTCGGGCCAAGAGAGCGCCGCGAATATCGCCTTCTTGGCATTCGGGATATCTGCGGCCATGATTACCTTTACATTCTTGAAACCAAATGCCTTGGCTAGCCGAACGGCGGCCCACGCGGTATTGCCGGAAGAGTCCACGACCAGCGTGTGCTTACCCTTGTAAAGGCCGGCTTCAAAGTCCTCTGTCATCATCTGCACCACCGCCGGCACTTTGATGCTCGGGAATTTCTTGTAGGCGATGAGCGCCGTCATTTGGATGCGGTATGATGCGAAAACGTTCAGCTTCGGCGGCAAGAACCGTGCTTCCATAAATTGCCGTTCGTAGTCCGGGCATAGCGCCCGGAATATCGGGTCATTGTGGACATCTTCAAGCGTGCGTGCGTGTTTCATTTTCTCCCTTTCAGGAAGTTGGAAAAACAAAATGCCCTCTCATTACAAAGGGCTTCTGACAGAACACTACTATGAATTTATTCGGGACGCCAGCCGCGCTTAATTTTAGTAATTTTGTTTTTATCGTTCATAAATACTACCGTCGGGCTCATCTTCTTGGCATCAGACTCCTCCACCCACGCCTCGCCGAGGACGATGACCTTGTCGCCCTTCTGGAAGAGGCGCGCGGGCGGGCCGTTTAAAATAACTTCTCCCTTCCCTTTCTTACCTTTCACAATATACGTGCGCCAGAGAACTGCATTTGAAACATTCGTTATTTGCACCATCTGTCCCGCGACGAGCCCGGCGGCCTCAATCAGCGTTTCGTCTATCGTGATTGAGCCGACATAATTAAGGTCGGCGTCCGTAACAGTAGCGCGGTGGAGCTTCGCGATGCAGACATTTACCAACATGCGCTTAATATACCACGACTTAAGACGGCGTATTGGTGGTATTGTAAATGTAGCCGCGTATGGATTTTATTTTTTTCATATACATCGCCGCATTGCTTTTTTCTTTCTTCGTCGCCGGAGCGCTTCTCGGCGCCTTATTCCCGACTCTACGCCGCAGTTATCTCACTCTATTTAAATCGTTTCGTAATCCGATATTGCGGCCCGGAGCTCATCCATGGACCGCGGAGGCAGTA
>JACOXQ010000006.1 GCA_016182285.1 Candidatus Kaiserbacteria bacterium | reverse complement strand
CTTATTTCCAAAGCGCGCCGCGAGACGTATAACGAGCTGGTGAAGCTCGGGAAGATAGACCCCGCCGCGAAGAAGACGCGCAAAGGCGGCAGGCGCTAAGCGAATGTCCGGTGTTTCAGTACGAAATCTCACGCGGCGCCGTCTGGCGGCGCCGCGCGTTGTATTTTCTAAAATTACGAACGAAGTACTGCCCGACTGGGAAATTTCTCTCGTCTTCGTCGGTCCTAAAAAAGCGCTTGAATTGAATAAAAAACTGCGCGGCAAGTCATATGTACCGAACGTCCTTTCGTATGTCTCTGGAGATAAAAGCGGAGAAATAATAATTTGTTTGAGCGAAGCGGCTAAACAAGCGTCTTCCTTTCTGCTAACGCCTAAAGCCTACTGCCTGTATCTCTTTATCCACGCCGCATTGCATATAAAAGGATGGGCTCATGGTGATAAGATGGATACATGCGAGCGAAAAATCTTGTCGCGCTATGAAAAGGCGCATAGCTACGGGAATAGACATAGGCACGTACCAAGTAAAAATGGTCGTCGTAGAGGAGCTGTCCGATAAAAAAACCGGACGGCAGCTGCGGATTCTCGGCACGGGTCTCGCCGAGTCCAAGGGTCTGCGTCACGGATACATCGTCAATAAAGAAGAAGTCTCGGCGAGTATCCTGAAGGCGAAGCAGGAAGCGGAATCTGCCGCACGCATTCCTCTGCGCGCGGGGTTCTTGGCTGTAGGCGGCATTTCGCTCGACGAGGCGCGCGCAACAGGCTCAACAATAATCTCGCGCGCCGACCAAGAGATAACCGTGCTTGATATAGAGAAGGCCGGCAAGGCGGCCAGAGAGGCGGCGGCGCCTGGATTCCTGAATCGGCACGTTCTGCACAGCATTCCGCTTGAATACCGCATTGACGGCAACAAAGCGCTCGGCGACCCTCTCGGCATGAATGGCGTGCGTCTGGAGGTTGATTACCTTTTCGTTACATGTCTAGCCCAGCACGAGGACGCGCTTAGCCAGGCGGTTGAAGACGCCGACATTGAGGTCATTGACCAGATGGCATCGCCGTTGGCAGGCTCGTATGTGCTTCTGGAGGGAGACCAGAAAATGAAAGGGTGCGTTCTCGCGAACATCGGCGCAGAAACGATTTCAATAGTCGTCTACGACGAAGGCATTCCGGTTTCCGTAAAGGTGTTTCCAATGGGCGCGAGCCACATCACAGACGATATCGCTCTAGGGCTGCGCGTCTCGCTTGAAGAAGCGGAGCGTGTGAAGATCGGCCGCTTGTCCGGAGCGATGTATCCGCGCAAGAAAGTTGACTCTCTTATAGAAAACAGACTCGTAACGATGTTCGCGCTAATAGATAAACATCTGAAGTCGCTCGGTCGCAGGGGACCTCTACCGGCCGGCATTATTATCTCCGGCGGCGGAGCTGGCATCGGGAGTATCAGCGACATAGCACGCGGGTCGCTGAAGCTCCCGGCGCGTCTCGCGGAGTTCCGACTCTCTTCCGACACGAAGATACGCGATGCGACGTGGGCCGTCGCCTACGGCCTCGCGCTCTGGGGTCTCACCGGCGACACAAACACGCCTGAAAAGGGCTTAGGCGCTTTACTCGGCAAGTTCTTTCGCCAGTTTTTGCCATAAATGAGAATTCGTATTTCATTATTGTCAATATTTGCATATTGCCTGCGTCTGTTATCATAGCGTTCACATAACTTTCATTATATGTCCAAACGCGTTGAACCTGAGATAGAGACATTCGCGCGGATTCGCGTGGTGGGTGTGGGCGGTTCCGGTCTGAATGCGGTGAATCATATGATTAACTCCAAGGTTCGCGGAGTTGAATTCGTCGCCGTTAATACCGATACGCAGGACCTCCATCGTTCGCTCTCCAAGAAGAAGATACACATCGGCAAGAATCTCACGAGAGGCCTCGGCGCCGGCATGAATCCGGACATCGGCCGCCGCGCCGCCGAGGAGACGCGCCAGCAGATACAAGAGACGCTCACCGGGAGCGACATGGTCTTTATCACGTGCGGCATGGGCGGAGGCACCGGCACCGGAGCTTCTCCAATGGTCGCTAAAATCGCGAAGGAGGTCGGCGCGCTTACCATCGCCATCGTGACCAAGCCTTTCGGATTTGAAGGTGCGCAGAGACGCGACATCGCCGAGCGCGGCCTCTCCGAACTTAAAAAGGAGGTTGATGCTTTTATAGTAATACCAAACGACAAACTGCTCGGCGTGGTGGACCAAGCGCTCTCGCTTAAGAATGCCTTCGCGCTCTGCGACGAAGTTCTGCGCGAGGCGGTGGAGGGAGTGTCCGACATTATCCGAACGCCCGGCGATATCAACACCGACTTCAACGACATCAAGGCCATCATGGAGGGAGCCGGTCCGACCTTGATGGGCATCGGCATCGCCGAAGGCGACAAGCGCTCGAGCGAAGCCGCGCATCGGGCGGTCAGCTCTCCTCTTCTGGACATTTCCATCTCCGGCGCCAAGGGCATTCTCTGGGTCATAGCGCACTCCGATGACCTTGGCATAATGGAAGTCCATGAAGCGTCCAAGATTATCAGCGAATCCGTGGACAAGAACGCCAAGATTATCTGGGGCGTGATGAAGGATGACAAGCTGAAGAAGGGGCAGATTCGCATCATCATCATCGCGACCGGATTTCCCGAAGGCGCATCCCATATCTCCCACTCCGGCATAGAGCGTTCCCTATTCTCAATGACTGCGGAGAAGCGCGACGAGGAACGCGGGCGCATTTATCACGAAATCCTGTCCGCCAAAGGCGGGTCCGCCTCCGACGGAAAACAAGAAGACAAATCTGAAAAAGTTGCGTCTGTAGAAACAAAAGAGGAACCAATGGTAACGGCGGCTCCTCACAAGCGCGAAGAGGTTCCTGTAGCTCCCGAGGATGACGAGACATGGGGCGCCATTCCGGCCTTTCTCCGAAGACACAAGAAATAATAATGTTAGAATGAGGTTTATGTACGACCTCATTATTATCGGCGG
>JACOXQ010000070.1 GCA_016182285.1 Candidatus Kaiserbacteria bacterium | reverse complement strand
CGTCAAGGGCATCAAGATGTTCAAAACGCGGATTTGTCTGATCACGGGCCGGGGCACTGAGTCCCTTTTTCCGCACAAGGCCTGACAAGAAAAGTTCTGCGATTTCACGACGTGCGGAATCTTTAGGAAGCTTGGTCCTCTCTCCAACCTCTGTAACGGTGAAGGACGAATCTCTGTTGAACATAAAAAGACGTATGGTCTTCAAGCGGGCATGAGAACCAAGGAGTTTGGCGATCGGTTCCATGGATGCGGCTAGTGTATGCGCTTGCGCACAAAAACGCAAAATCCCGCCTGTTCTTGAAGAACAGGCGGGATCGTGCTGTAGTTTATTTCAATGTGACCTTCGCGCCGGCCGCTTCAAGCTTCTTGGCGAGTTCTTGGGCGTCTTCCTTCTTCATGCCCTGCTTGAGCATGGACGGCGCGCCGTCAACGAGGTCCTTCGCCTCTTTGAGCCCGAGACCGAGCGCCTCCTTCACCGCCTTTATGACGGCAATCTTACTTGCGCCCGCTTCAGTGAGCTCCACGTCTGCCGTGGACTTTCCTTCCTCCGCCGGCGCTCCCGCCGCGGCAGGGCCTGCGGCTGCTACCGCGGTCGCGGAGACGCCCCACTTCTCTTCAATGGCCTTCACAAGCGTATTTAACTCGAGCACGGTCATCTTCTCCACTGCTTCAATAATTTGTTCTTGATTCATGATACGAATATATTACGAATTAAATCGAATGATACAAATGAATGCGAATTCTATTCGTGACATTCGCATGCATTCGTAGATTGGCATCTCACTTAGTTTTAGCCACTTCACTGAGCGCAATCGCAAAACGCGCACGCGGCGAATTAATGATATTGGCGAACATGCCCCGAAGCGCTTCAAGCGACGGGATGATGGCGATTTCAGTCATCTTAGCCGCGTCCGCGAACGCGCCTTCAAATACGCCGCCTATGAGAGCGATTGCGCCCTTCAGCTTCTTGCCGAGGTCATACACGCCGCGCGCCGGTGCAGTCGTATCCGCTTCAACCGTAGTCCACGCGACCGCGACTTCGCCCGGCAACTCCGGAACCTCCCCTTCGTATCCTCTCTGTCTGAGAGCGAGACGAATGAGAGTTTTCTTCGCGACATAGTAACGCACGCCGGCTTCTGCCAACTCTTTGCGAACTCTAGACGCATCCTTTACCGTCAGTTTTGAAAAACTGACAAACGCGACCGAAGACGCTTCTTTAAAAGCGTCCGTTAACTTCGCGACGATGTCGCGCTTCTTGTCTTTCGTTATAGCCATTATAAATACGAACAAAGAGTTACCTCGGTAGGGCTTAAGGGGTGCCTACGGTCTTCGGTTCGTACAAGGCCAATTCTATCAGAAAAGCATTTTTGTGCAACTTTTTACCGAAGTTTAACTTCGGTATTTTCAAGAGGCGACGTGGAGCGAGAAGAGCGCGGCGGCAACGATGACGGCAAAACCTGTCGCGAACTTTACGAACTCTATAAAATAAGGGAGGAGGCTATTTTTGCGTTTGTTCATATTCTGTTATTGCGTTCATGAAATTTTTGTCCGTGCCGATTATATCCGGTTTTTCCGCGCGCAATTTCTCTACTATTCTAAGCGACGCGGATTTGTCTCCTGCAAGATACGTCACCTTAGCCAAGTCATATAATACATCATAGTCGGCGGGATTATTTTCAACCATGTCCGCCAAGAACCGCGCGGCATTTCTCCAGTCGCCGACTGCTATGTAGTATTTGACCGCAGGTTTCGCGGCCGCAACATCAGATTCCGTATATAGCGGCAGCGCTTCGTCCGCCCGTTTCTTCGCGGTCGCCGTATCGCCGAGCGCGTAGTACAGAGTCGCTAGTATATATTTCGGCACCGGAAGCGAGGGTTCTTTTTCTGAATATGTTTCCAGAACTTTAACGGCTTCGCGATAATATGATTCTCTCTCTTCTGAACCTGCCGGGAGCGCGTCGGCCTTTCGAAGCGAGATGTTAGTCGTCATATACCACGCCTGCGCGCGCAAAGGGGAAAGTTCTATCGCGCGCGCAAGCACTTGTTCGTCAAACGCATCGTCAACCGCGGCATCAGGAGGAGCCGTATCAATGACATGCCCGAGGTATGTGGCGGTCCGCGCATCGTATGGATATTTATTGAAATTTTCAACAAGTACGGAGAAGGCATAATCGTAGGAGGCAGTGAGATTTTGGCCCGTGAGAAACTTGGCTTGGCGTTCGGTATACATATCATATGCTTGGTATCCGTACTCCAAATCTGCATACGTGCCGAGAGAGAGCCCGCGTTCAAAATATGCGTTCGCCTTCTCCACGTCTGTAAGGTGATACAGATATCCCTTGGTTAGAAATACGTTCGCGAATAGCGGAAGGATGACCGCCGGTATGACAAGAAGAGCGACGAGTGCGGATACGGCTATAGGAACGGCAGTCGGCAACTGTCTGGGCAATAGCGAAATAGCTGGAGTGTCCGACTGCAGAACGATTAGGGAGGCGAAGAGCGCATACAGGAGCCAGAGCGAAGACGGAGTGTCAAATACGAAAAAGTTCTGCAGAGCATAAGTGAGGATGAGCAGGAGGAAGAGGAATCCGTAATTCATGAAGCCGCTTTCTTCGCGCCGATACAAACGAAGGGCAGAGACGGCGAACGCGCCGATGAGCGCGAGATAGAAAACGAGCCCGAACACTCCGTACTGGACGAAGTAGTCCAGAAAAGAGTTATGCGAACGGTCAAACCACTGTTCTATAATCGCGCTGGGGTCGTAAATTTTATCAAAAACTTGGTCAATATGCTCCGCGCCGGAGCCGAGAAGCGGACTGCGAAGCGCTTCCGCGCCGATGTTCTGCCAGACGAATAGGCGGCTCGCGACCGTTCCGTCAGTAAGCGAGATGGAAGCGATGCGCCGCACGGGCTCAAAAGAGCTTTGGGCGAGCTCGGTACGAAATATGAAAAAAAGGCCTGCGAAAACAACGAGTGCGAGGAGCCCGTAGCGCGCGGCGCGCTTGGCTCTTCCATCCCCCTTCCATGCGGTAAACAACAATGCGAAACCGCCTGCCGCTAAGAGCGCGAGAATAGTGCCGCGAGTGGCGGCGAAGAGTATAGCCAGCAATGAAAGCGCCGCCGCCGCCTGGCACAGGCGGCGGGAGAAGCCGCTCGCGTCCCTAAGTACGATAAGAATCACAAAGAGCGCCATGCCGAGATAACCGGCGAGAAAAGCGGCGTTGCCGAACGTGCTTCCGATACGCCCCGTGACCGGCGGCAGAAACCATGCGTTCCCGCCGAGAGCGGCCGTGACCCACTGAAGGACCGCGACCGCGGCAACTATGCCGGCGACTACGGCGATTGTTTTCACGAGACGTTCTAGTAAAGTGCTGTCGGATGATATAAGAATGAGATAGAAAAATGTCGTGATGACTGTTAGAGTCAGAAGACTGTCCCCGCGGTCAAAGAGCCCCCAGAAACTGCGGTAAAAATCAATGCCCCAAAGCGAAGCGGCATATGCAACCGCGAGCAATGCCGCTGGGACCCAAGTGAGGCGATTGCGCATGCGTTCATAAAAGAACGTCCGTCCGGAGAGGGCTAAATATGCGAATACAGAGAGCGCGATAATACCGGCTCCTTGGAGAAGAAATGTCTTCGGCGCGACATAGGGATATACGACGCCGCTCACATACACGAGCGGCAGAACCGCCGGCGCGAGCAGAAGATACGGGAATATTCTTGAAAGCCGGTCTGTCATGATTTCTCCCAGTCTGCGCGAAGCTGAAGCAGGTACGCATCTTGGCCGATGTCTTTTTCTGCGGCTGTGAACGCTTTCTCTATGGCGGTCTTATTATCTTTCATGCGCGACGTGAGGAATTCCATATACGCATACTGCCACTGCTTTAGTCCCGGCTGTATAAGAGTCGCCTTTTCATAGGCGACGCGCGCCGTCTCGTATGCGCCGAGCCGCTCCATGAGCACGCCGAGGTTGTGCCACGGAAGACCGGTCGTCACATTCGCATCAGCTTGGATCGCGCGGCCGAGATAGTCATATTCCTGCTTCCCGTTCCCCATGAGCCCGTACTGGTTGGCTATGCCGACATACAGGATTGTATCCGAATAGGTTCCTTTCCCGATTAGGTCCGACAGGCGCGCAATTTCCGCTTCCGCCTTCGCAACGAGATCCGGACGGTCGGAGTAGGCGCCTTTGAAGGTCCACGAAGCGACGATATCGCCTTTGGCCAGCGGAAGCGGATATTGCGTCGGACGGCTAACAGTTTTTGGAGGGGTACCCGTTGTATCCGGCGAAATTGCGCCGTCAGTTTCGGAGGTCGGAGGCTGAATTTGCTCTTCAACCGACGGGGACACCGCCGTTCGCGGATAAAATTGCCACGCCCCGATAACAGCTAAGACAAAAATAGCGCAGACCGCGACAAACATATTCATTCTACTCATACGCCGAAAGCATATCACGACAAACGCCGCCCCGCCAAAGCGGAACGGAGTTTGTCAGGAGTTGTTATAGTTACGAACCGGAATTGACGGCCGCACGAGTTTTCGCGCCGAAGTATCCGACAGCGGGGGTAATGCCCTTCGCCTTTTGATACTTGATGACCGCCGCCTTGGTGAGCGAGCCGAACATCGTCGTTTCGTTGCCAGGAGAGCCGGGACCGCTGGATGCGATTACATATCCGTTCGCGTTCAGATACTCTTGGAGCGCCTTCACCTCGCTCCCGAGAGAACCTACAGTAAGATTGGATTTGAATACGCCTACAGCCGTACTCGTTACCGAACCGGTGGTAACAGTGCCTTCAAGCGACGCTTTTACCTTTGCGATGATATCGGCATCTGCGTTGAAGGATGCGAGCACATCCAGAATGGACTGTATTTGCGTAGCGGTTAGGCCGGAGGCAGACTTCGCCGGCGTTGCCAGTGTGGCTGGCACGGCTGGAGTTGTTGCCGGAGTCGCAGGTGTTGCCGAGGTTGCCGGAGTGGCTGAAGACGCGGCAGAACTACCACCGCTACTTGAGCTACCGCCACTACTTGTGGAGCCGCCGCTCGTGCTACTTGTATCTGTTGAGCAGAGGGTCGCCGACGGAGTGATGGTAACCGTCACCGTTGAGCTTGGTTCATATTTGATGATCGACTGGGTAGCGCTACAGATTAGGGTCGTGTTCCCTGTGTTTGTGTCTGCCGAGAGACGGTTCAGGTTCGGAGCCGTTACCTGGAAGGACGAGCCGGAAAGGAGCGTAACGCTGAAGTCCGCGGCATTGACGGTAATAGATTCAATTTCGGCATTTGAGCCGGAGACATTCAGCGTAATGCCGTTCACGCTCAAGACCGCTTGATCGGCGGTCAGCGTTACATCATCAGCCGCGGCGAGCGCAAACGCCGGGGCGAATAACGCCACTAGAATTCCTGCACGTGCGAGCATTCGTGGCATAGTGAGTTTATGTAATTAATAATGTAACTCGCTATGCTAGTTAAGACAGGAGGTGCCGTAACCCCAGAGTACAACCCCTTGTACTGTGTTTCCGTTTAGAGACGTTGTTGTTGCCTGATTGTTGAAGAGAAGTCTTATCTTGGTCGCAGAACTTGTTGCTGTTGTTACCACGCACGCCGCAGTAAGAGTGGAAGTGGCGGCCTGTGCATTCAAGAGCTCAAGGTTGGCATCAGCTGTCACACTGCCTGATATCGCCGTGGTACTAGCGGCGGCGTTCTTGATGGTGTCTCCACTGAGGAAAGTAATTTGAGTTGTTGTAGCCCCGCCACTAAGAGTGGTCAGACCGGTTACACCAAGCGTAGTAGAGAATGTCCCTGATGTTCCTGACAAAGCACCGGCGAGTGTCAGTGCGCCTGCAGAATTGAAGCTGGATGTCGCCGTTGAACCGAACGAGGCCTTTGTAAGTGCCGACAGCCACGTGGTAGAAGCACTGCTGAGTGTTGTGGAGCCCGTTACGTTAAGCGTGGAAGAAAACGAACCGGTAGTTCCTGTCAGAGCGGCAATGAGCGTCAACGCGCCTGCAGAAGAGAATGACGAAGTCGCCGTTCCGCCGAAGTAGGCGTTTGACGTCACCGAGATCATCGTGGTTGACGCCTGTCCGATCGCGGCTAGAGCCGTCTTATCCGTCATGGTGAGCGTTCCGCCCGTGCTGATGTTCGTGCTGATAGTCGTCGATGCCTGGGCAATGCCCGCGCTAACGAAGACGACTGCGAGCGCGAGAATAGTCGTGCGAACGCCCCTACCGAGACTGTTCAGATACGATTTGATGCTATTCATAATGTGGTGAAGGTTTTTATACTGCAAACGAATAAATGGGGCGCGAGCGCCTCTGTTCGCTACTATAGCCTAAAAACAATCAGTAATTTAACAGAGGCTGTGGATAACCTCATTCCATGCTGAAAAGTTTCAGACAAAGACAAAACACCCCGCCAGAAGCGGGGTGTTTTTGTTCGCTAGGCCAATATCCTAGCCGGAGGTCCTGAAGCGGTAATCCGCCGAAGGGCCGGGAAACGCCTTACGAACTGAAGGCGACCGATCGGTTGCCGATCGTGAGCGGAAGCGTCTTGACGAGATAGTCAGTCATCCAGTCTGCTGCTGCTGTTGCTGTCGCATCTGCGGCATGGTCAGCATCAGACCAGTCAGACCACACGAAGGACGGCACACCGCTTAGGCCTTGCGTTCCTTTCGTTACCGCGAAGGCGGCCGTTGTAGTTGCCGACGTCTGCGGATTGGCGATAGATACGTTTACGCTGCTGCCCGAAGCGAGGCCGTCAACCGTGCCGCGGAGCTCATAGGTCCTGGAAGTGCCTGCCTCAATAGTCTCGACGGTTGTCGGACGGAAGTGAAGCGAACAGGTTGTGAGGTTATCGCAGGAGTCTACATCCGCACTGACGAGGCTGCCCGTCGTCGTTGCGAAGGTGCCCGCGACCTGATTGGAACCTCTCCAGAGCGCGACAGTCGTCGTGGCTCCGAGGCTCACCGCCGAAGTCTTGTTGACCGTGAAGACAATGGAGCCCCAGTCAATGTCGCCCGCCGCGTCGGCCGTAACTTTCACTCGTCCGAGAACCTGGTCGGTTCCGGCGACGAGCGAGGTTGAGTCAAGCGCGACGGATGAGAGTGTCGGGATAGACTTCCTCACATACATCGTACCCTTGCCGCTGGTCGCCGACGAATCAAGGTCAGCGAGCGCGAGCGTGGTACCGGCCGTACCTGAAGAATCCGTTTCGCGGTAGCCCTCGTCTGCGTCAAGCACTGCCGTAATCGCCGTACCGGAGGTGGCTCCGGATGCGACTGTGGCGAGGCTGACGTAGACATCAAGATTCTTAGAGGTGTTCGCCGGGATGTAGAACGAGAGACCGGTGAAGGTCGCCGTTGCATGCGTCTGCACCGCTCCCGAAGAGAGCGCGAGAACCGCTTCCGAGTCTGTCGAGACGCCGCTCGCGTTCGGATACCGAAGGGTAACCGAGGTGATGGATGTCGCGGCATTCGCCGGAACCTTCACTGCAATCTTGTCCACCGTGAAGGCGGAGGACTGCGGCGAGGTGAATCGGAACGAGCCGACTTTCACCAAGCTTGCGCCCGCGATGACGTTCGCGTTGTCTGGCGAAACGCCGACTGCGGTGGTGAGGTCAGCCGTGCCGAGCGTAATCGTCTGAAGCGTGGCTGTAGAAGCTGACGAACTGCCGAAGGTAACCGAGCTGCCGGTTGTCGCGCCGGTGCCCGAACCGTCTATATTCGCCGCCCACGGACCGATGTTGCTGCCGGACTTGATGTTGGCATAGACGCCGATGACCTTCGTCCCGGAAGCCGGGATGGTGAAGTTCACCGAGAATCCGTTGCTGTCGGACGCGGTTGGCTTCGCCGTGCCGATTTGCGCGCCCTTTACGCCGCTCGAGCTCTCTTCAAAGAGCGTGAGGTCGGTAACAGTCGCGGCTTCAGCAGTAGAGAGCGTTACGGTGATGGTGTTCACATTCACGCCTTCCGTAGAGCCGGTTGAGAGCGTGAAGGAGCCCATGCGTGCGCTCTGTGCGCCCGCAAGCATCGTCTGGTTGCCGTAGCCCGAAGACTTCGTCAAGGTGATCGTTGAGGACGAGATTGTGATGGAATTACCCAACACATCCGAGCCCGGAACGTCCGGGTTGGAGAGTGAGACGACCCCCGTACCATTGTCTACGCCGGTACTGAGAGTGATCTGCGCTGTGTCGCCGTTCGCGAAGGAAGCGCCCGTGGTTGTCTTGGCATCTGCATAGATGTCAACAATCGCCACTGCGCCCGCCTTCAGGATGAAGGACGAACCGAAGGTGAAGTTCACATCAGCATTGTCGGTGAGGTCTTTCGTGGAACCTACCTGCACGCCGTTGAGGAACACTTTGCCGTTGTCCAAGCCGTGATCGGCAGTCGTGTCCGCCTGTACATTGAGGTTGTCAACCTTGACATCCTCGCCGGCCGCGCGCATCTCAAAGGTCGCCCACTTCACGTTGGAAGCGTTGAGCGACACGTTGGAAGATGGCGAGGTGTTCGCCTTAGTAACCGAGACAGTGCCCGAAGCGATCGTCTGTACGCCCCCTTGGCGAGCAGAGAAGGCCGAGCTTGCCGCAGTGGCGAGTACCGGCTGGTTAAGGTCGGTGTCTACCATCTGCGCGTCAGAGCCGCGGCGGAGCGAGAACTTGAAGGTGAGGCTCGAGCCGCCGACGACATCGCCGACGACCTTGACCACGCGGCCGCCCGTCTCAAGACGAAGCGGATTTGCGGAGAGATCCCACGCTACTATGTTGTTGCTACCGAGTGAAGCCGCCGTTCCAGTCTGAACGCCGTCCACATAGAGACGGAGGTTTGTAACATCCGTATTCGCGATAGAACCGATGTTCTGGAGCTGGAAGGACTTAAGCGTCACGGCGCGCGTACCGATAGTAACGGTGTTCTGCCAGACCGTGATGTCGTTCCCCGGAGTCAAAGCGGTGTTCTCTGCCGGAGTCGTTGACGTGTTGAAGTCAACCGTCGCGAGCGTAGCCGCCGAGACTGTCTGCGTGTACCCGCTGATCGGGAGCGCCACAGACGAGTCAAGCGTACCTGTTGACGTGACCGAGGTGAGTTGTGCGCCCACTTGCTGGCCCGACGTGGACGCCGCGATGTCTGCGAGAACCGTGACCGTATAGGTCTGTCCTGCCGGCACCGTGAAGAGGCCCGTCGAGTCGTTGAAGTTGAACGCGGTGTTAGAGACGCCTGCCGAATCAGTGAGGCGGGTTGCCCCATTGTGGAGATAGACGTTCGCGATCGTCGCATCATTGCTGACGCCTATGCGCTTGAAAGCGAGATTCGTCACCTTGATTTCGGTAGCCGTCGGGTTCGCGAAGGTAAACTTCGCGATAGAACCGATGGCCTGGCCCTGTACCAGAGCGACATTGTTCGGAGAGTCGGCTGCGAGCGAGACCTTAAGGCCGTTGCCTGTTATCGGGGTCGTTCCTGGAGTGGTCGGAGTTGTGCCGCCACCTGTGGACGTACCGACAAATGCCGCGCGCGAGATGGAGCCGAAGTAGCCGACCGCAGGCGTAATGCCCTTAGCCGCTTGCCACGCCGCTACCGCCGAACGCGTCTGGGCACCGAAGTAGCCCGTCGCGCCCGCAGGGATGGAATAGCCGCCGGCTATAAGCGTCTGCTGGAGACAGGTTACTGCCGCGCCGGAAGAACCAATCGTGAGATTGGCTGTGCCGACTGAGCAGGCGCCGGTTGTTGTGCCGCCCGTTGATACGGGAGTACCGCCGGTGAGCGATGCCTGAACATTAGCGACTGTCGTCGCATCAGCGCCGAACGACTGAAGAAGCGAGATGATGGCGTTGACCTGCGCGTCGGTCAATGTCTGCGCGTGCGCGATAGGCGCGAGCGCAAGCATTGACGTCGCCATCGCGAGTCCGGTCGCCACAGCTGCGACTTTTGCCATCGCTTTTGTAGTTACTGTTGTCATAACAATTGTTAATGAATTTTAAGAGCACGTAATAATCAAGTTGAGTGAGCACGTTGTGAGAGCACAGGCACTTTCATTTTCACACTACCCCACAGCGCACGGCATCGACCAGTGAGCCATGGGTTAGTTGGCAAGGGTTGAACTATTGTTTATCAAAGTACGCCCTATCGGGTCCGATTTCGTTCACGGTAAACGTAAACGAATTAGTCCCCGTAAGGACTGATGCCAAGTATATAGCCATAACGTGTGTACCTAGATACAGGCATGTGGATAACTGCAAGAGAAAACAGCGCGAAACATGCCTTCGCCGGCTGGCGAATCGGCTCTTTCTACGCCACTGTCCCAAGGGCTACCACACCGGCCATATTAACAGAGACGGATAAATGAGTCAAAAGTTTCAAGAAGCAAGGCTTCTATTATGCAAGTGAATAGGTGCTCCAACGGCGTTCCCCGTGCTTGATGACCGCGCCAATTGAGATAAGAGCGAGAAGCTCCCTCTGTATAGTTTTTTCGGAAACTCCTCGTATAACGGTAGAAATGTCCTTTATGCTCGCCTTACCTTTATTTTTTATAACGGACAATACGGCTTCTCTCCTGTCCTTTATACTCTTTGTGTCTTTAATATGTCCGATATGTCCTTTACTGGCTGTTCCGCCAATCTTGCGGGCTCTTGGTTCTTGCTCTTTTTGGTTTGAATTTTGCAGCTTCGCGATTTTTGAGAGCGTCGGGGCATCGTCCAGAAAAAGTCTCGGCTCTTCGTAGGCGGCGATTTCCTGAAGCAGAATATGTGCCTCACGAGCGATTATTTCTGCATTCATAGCCGATAACAGACCGCCGGCGCATGCTATGGAGAGTACGCTTGAGAGAGCGAGAAGTTCGCGCGACAGCGTCAAGCGAGCGGCGCCGGACGGCACTATGGCCGCGTCAACAAGACCTATTGTTATGGCGTCAATACGATTTTTCAAAGACATTGAATCGGCGAAAGCCGGGGCGATGAGACTAATCGCTTTGGCGAGCCGTTCGGCTTTTTTATATATGAAAACCCTTCGTATGTCTTTTTCAAATACATTGTTAAATAGGCTTTTCTCTAAGACAAAATCTCCCAAATAGTGTTCCCCGCCTTTAATTTGGGTCTGTCTAACTTCCACATCGTGTCCTATATTTTGTCCTTTTTGCATACGATATATCGGAAGTATATGTCCTATACAACCGAATGCAAGTTCCTTATTCTCAACAAACGCTATTGAAGAACCGAAGCGATGGTACAATGTATTTATTATGAGTCGCCGAAATGATACCGGTACACGGCGCGGACGTGTACGCGATGAAGACGCGAAGGAATATAACACGCTTATCCGTTACGCCACCGCCATAGTCCTTTTCGCTACGGGAGTTTTGCTCTTGCTCTCCATCTTCGGTGCGGCAGGTCCGGTCGGAAAGACTATATTCACCACCAGCTACGCTATCGTCGGCATAGGAGCTTTCCTTCTGCCATTCGCGCTTATTCACGCCGCTTTGTATGCCGGTTTCCGCCGTCATATGCTGGAACCGCTCGCGGCATCCGGCATTCTGCTCATACTGGCGTCCGTACTCGCGTTCGCCGGCCTCTTCCCCGGCGCTGACTTCGGCGGAACAACGGGGACATTCCTCGGCGGCGCGCTCTCCGCATTTTTCGGCTTCTGGGGAGCGCTGGTGCTGCTCGTCGCGATTGTCGCAGTCGGTATCGCCGTCATAAGCGATTTGGAAATGTTGTGGGCGCTTCTGAGCGAGAACGTGTCTTCCGTTTGGGAACGCGTCCGTTCGCGAAAAAATAGCGAAGAAGAATTGTCAGACGATTTCACCGATGTTATCGAGGCGCCGGAACTTGCGGACGAGAGTTATGAACCCGAAATGCAGGGGAGCGATCCGGTGGTGACCGTTTTTTCCGCCAGAGGCGGATCCGGCTCTGGCGGAAACCAACCGGGCATAGCGAACTTTGATGCGCAGTACGAAGCTCCTCCGCTTTCAATTCTCGGTGCGGACAGAGGACGCCCCGGCGTTGGCGATATCAAGGCGAATGCGAATATCATCAAGCGAACCTTCCAGAACTTCGGGATTCATCTGGAAATGGACGAAGTGTCGGTAGGCCCGACCGTAACTCGCTACGCAGTGAAGCCGGCCGAAGGCGTGCGCCTTTCAAAAATCGTCTCGCTCGCAAACAATCTGGAACTCGCTCTCGCCGCGCATCCGGTGCGCATTGAAGCGCCTATACCGGGGAAATCACTCGTCGGCATCGAAGTGCCCAACACGGTGAAGGCGATGGTCGGGCTCGGCGGCCTGCTCTCCGCCCCTGAATGGTCCGGGAGTCAGAAGCAGCTCCTCGCGGCGCTCGGCCGCGACATCGCGGGTACGCCGCACTACGTCAACATTGCGAGAATGCCGCACGCGCTCGTCGCCGGCGCCACCGGCTCGGGCAAGTCGGTCGCTATTCACGCGCTCATCACCTCTCTGCTCTACCGGAACGGACCGAACCAGCTGCGCTTCATCATGATTGACCCGAAGCGCGTAGAGCTCACTGCCTACAACGGCATTCCGCATTTGCTCACTCCGGTCATTACCGACGCAAAAAAAGCCATATTCTCACTCAAGTGGGCCGCCAAGGAAATGGAGCGCCGATATAATATCCTTGAAGCCGAGCACGTGCGCGATATTGACTCATACCACACGACCGTCTTTGAACCTGCGAAGGCGAAGCGTTCGGAAGAAATGCCCGAAGCGCTGCCTTATATCATCATCGTCATAGATGAACTCGCAGATATCATGCACAGCTTCCCTCGCGAGCTGGAGGCCTCTATTGTCCGTCTCGCGCAGATGTCGCGGGCGACCGGCATCCACCTCATCCTCTCCACGCAGCGCCCGTCGGTGAACGTCATTACCGGCCTTATTAAGGCGAACGTACCGACGCGCATGGCGCTTCAGGTCGCTTCACAAATAGACTCGCGTACGATATTAGACGGCTCCGGCGCGGAGACACTGCTTGGCGCCGGCGATATGCTCTATCTCTCAAGCGACATGCAAAAGCCGGTGCGCATCCAGACGGCATTCATCAGCGAAAATGAAGTCAGGAAGGTCGTCGGTTACATCAAGAGCCACAATGCAGGCGACTTATCAAGCATTGATTTCGGTCCCGCTCTTTCAGAAGAAAGGGCGGGAGGCGACGCTCAAGACATATTTTCAAATAATATGTTTGGCGATGACGATATTGACGACGACCTTTACGAAGACGCGCGGCGCGCGGTGGAGGAGGCCGGCCGCGCCTCAACCTCGTATCTCCAGCGCAAGTTGAAGATAGGCTATTCGCGCGCCGCGCGGCTAATGGACGTGCTTGAGGACCGCGGCATCATCGGCCCCGCCGACGGCAGCAAGCCTCGCGAGGTCCTGTCTGCCGACAGGCATGGCCCACGCGGTACGGGTGCAACGGGCGCGAGCGAAGCTGTGGAAGAAATGTTCTAGCGGATGACCAAATATCTCATCGGCGCCGTCCTGTTCGCCTTCGTCGGATACGGCTTAATGGAAGCATGGCCTCTTCTGGCCGGACCAACGCTGTCAATTGATTCACCGACAGATAATGCCGCCTTCCCGGACGGAATGGTTACGGTGAGAGGGAGAGCCGAACGTGCATCAACAATACTGCTGAACGGCAGTCTTCTTCTTCATGACCAGAGAGACGGCTTTTCGTCAACGCTTACATTCCCCCGCGGAGGCTCTATACTTACTCTCACGGCTACCGACCGCTTCGGCAGAACGGTAACTGCGACCCGCTCCGTCTTCGTCCCATTAACTAGCGATTAGGCTTTAGGCA
Source organism: Candidatus Kaiserbacteria bacterium (assembly GCA_016182285.1). GTDB lineage: Bacteria > Patescibacteriota > Minisyncoccia > Phycocordibacterales > Phycocordibacteraceae > C7867-001. The sequence goes on along the minus strand of JACOXQ010000070.1, from coordinate 975 downwards.
CTAGGCTCTAGTAATGTTATGCTAACGCCTAAAGCCTAGCGCCTAACAAACTTATTTAACATGGCCTTCGGCAAACCAAAAAAAGAAAAAATCTTGAAGACCGTTACCGTCGCGAGCGCGGATAAGAGCGAACGGCAGAGATCCATTGACCAGGCGCTGAAAGAAATACGGACAAAGTTCGGCGATGAAGCCATCACCACCTTCGGCGCGGGCGCTCCGCAGAAGATTCCAGTCGTACCGACGGGCTCTATCGGGCTTGATGCGGCGCTCGGAGTCGGCGGTCTGCCTCGCGGGCGCATTATTGAAATTTTCGGTCCTGAATCTTCCGGTAAGACAACGCTCGCTCTCCACGTCGTCGCAGAGGCGCAGAAAGCCGGCGGCATAGCCGCGTTCGTGGACGCCGAGCACGCACTTGACCCCGAATACGCGCGCCGTATCGGAGTGAAGTTACAGGAGCTTCTTATCTCCCAGCCGGACACCGGAGAGCAGGCGCTAGACATTGTTGAATCTTTAGTCAGAAGCGGGAATGTAGACATCATAGTAATAGACTCCGTAGCGGCGCTCACGCCTAAAGACGAGATAGAGGGCGAGATGGGACAACAGCATGTCGGCAAGCAGGCGCGGCTTATGAGCCAGGCGCTTCGCAAGCTGACTGCAATCGTAGCTCGTAGTAAAACCATTGTCGTTTTTATAAATCAAATCCGTATGCAGATAGGCGTGATGTTCGGCAATCCGGAAACAACTCCGGGCGGCAAGGCGCTTAAATTCTACACTTCCGTGCGTTTAGACATCCGCCGCATCGCCTCAATTAAAAAAGGAGAGGAAGTGGTCGGAGGCAGAGTGAGAGTAAAAGTGGTAAAAAATAAAGTCGCCGCGCCGTTTAAGACCACCGAATTTGACCTTCTTTATAACGAGGGCATCAGCCGCGAAGGCGAACTTATCGCCCTCGGAGAGAAGTTCGGTCTCGTGGAGAAG
>JACOXQ010000005.1 GCA_016182285.1 Candidatus Kaiserbacteria bacterium | reverse complement strand
GTTGCGTTCCATTCGCACGAACATACGCGCGAACGGAACGCAACACCTATTGTTCTCTTTTCCTCCTGGTACTGAGATGTTTCACTTCCCAGGGTTCGCTCTCACAAACGTTACTATGTGAGTACCCGACCACACTCGAAAGTGTGACGGGTGAGTTTCCTCATTCGGAAATCTCCGGATCAAAGGCTACAAACCGCCTCCCCGAAGCTTATCGCAGGTTAGTCGCGTCCTTCTTAGCCGTCCTAGGCCAAGGCATCCACCGTGCACTCTTATGTCTCTCGTACGGAGACCTACATAGCACTTTTATTTTGCTTTTTTACTTTTTTTACCCTTCATAGTCCTTTCGTTAGATTGGACGACGTAGGGCACATATTCGTATGTCAAAGATTCCCGTGTCTCCTCCAAAACGAAACCGTCCCGCCAACGGCGGGACGGTTTGCGTTACAAGCGCAATGGCCTCAGCGGCCCATCCCTAGTTGGTTAAAGTTAAGGTTTTTGTTGTTTGTAGACACGTAATCCGAGTATAGACTAGTGATGTTTTGAAGTCAACATACTGTACGCGTCCAGTACCTTTGGCACTCCCCGGCTGTTAATGTCGACACAATATAGCACAGAGGAGACAGCATCCCAAGCGATTCGTGGGGACGTTCGGTGTTGTACCAGAGGAGCCAACCAACGAGCTTCTCGTTGAAGGCATCAATGTTGTCTCGAAGAAGTAATCGGTTGAGCATAATGAAGTCCTCCGAAATCGTTCTGTTGAATCGCTCTATGAATGCGTTCATCTTGGGAGAGCGTGGATAGGTGTTGAAGTGAGTCAAACCAAGAGTGATACAAGCGAGCTCGAAGTTCTTGGCAAACTCACTTCCGTTGTCTGTCTGGAGCTCGTCAATCAGGAAGGGGCAGACATGAATGAGCTTCTTTAGAAAGTCTGCCGCTGAAGCAGAGGAGTGGTTCTTGTATGCACCTGCAAAGGCGAACTTCCGCTCCACATCGATGGCGGTCAGGATATACCGTTTGATGCCTCCGACGAAGCGGACGATGGTATCGAGTTCCATGCCCCGTTTGTGGGCTCTGCGAAGCTTCTTGCGCCTAAGTACGGGCTGTTCTCGGAAGGTACCCGTGCGTGCGTAGTACGAGAGTTTCCTCCCTGAAGGCAGGCGGTTGCGTTTCTTGAGGTCAGCGATAACCCTGCCGGTGTATGACTCCGATACTGTATGTCCCTCTGTTCGCAAGAGGACCGCGAGCTTTGCTTTTCCAATGCGTGGATGTTCGGTGCGCTGTTTGATTATGAGCGCTTCAATCTCTGGCGAGACCATTCGCTTCCTTCTTCCTTTCGGTATCGTGAATTGAGGGTCAAGCGCTTCTAGTCTGCCGTCTGCCTGTGCAAGGGCCGTCTGCCACCGGAACAGCGTCCGCGTCGAAACCCCGAAGGCATCCCTTGCTGCCTTCGTTCCATGCTCCTTCCAGAAGCCCAGTATTTTCACCCTCCTGTCCACCTCCTTTTTGTTTCTCATAGACCGGAATCGTATCGTCCTTTCCCACATACTCAACCAGCCCTGCGTACCCTTAAATCTGTTGAATTGCAGCATATCTCCTCAGTTATGAGGAGTGCCAAATGTATCTGAACTTATGCACATACAAGCCCGGCAGTGCATAATGCAAAATGTGCTACACCTGGTGTAGCACAAAAGCCGGGTCAGATAACGTAAAACCGCCAGGCTCCGCCTGGCGGTTTTACGAGGAATAGAGAGAAACTTAATCCTTTATTTCTGACTGAAGATGCTCAAGATAGCGAGCCGCCGAAGACTGTCCGCCCAGCCCGAAGGAGAGGCCGACAGCGAGTGAGACCGCGATGACGACGCCTGTGAAGAGGGTTTGGACGAATGCCGTCGCCACGTTCAGCTGGGCCAAGGCCGCGAGGAGGGCGAATACCCAGATTGAATATCTCGTCACCTTGCCGATGAATCCGGCCGCGTGTAGCGACGCAGCCTTTGCCGAACCGACCACAACGCGTTCTGCCGCCTCCGCGACTATTGCCGCGACGAGCAGGATGAGGACGGCGACTATCACCTGCGGGAGGTAACCGAGAACGACCTCGCTGATGAAGAGGTTCACCGTCGTAAGGCCGAGTACGTCAAGCGCGGCGACCAAGAAGACGATAATGAAGAACCACTCAACTAAGAAGCCGAGGAACTTCCCCGAAGAGAGTTCAAAACCTGCGCGCGACAGGAGCCGCTCTATGCCCGTTGACCGTAGCGCATGGTCAACATGAAGAGCGTCTACCACTTGCTTAATGACACGACCAAGACCGACGCCGACGAGCCAGCCAACGATGAATATAACGATTGCAACGACCAGATTCGGGATGAACGCAACTACACCGTAGAACAGATTCTGGAAAGACTGGCTAAGCACGTCCGCCCAAGTGTTGAATAACATAATAAATCACGCTTTGTTTATGCGATTAATCTCTGCTCGCGCTCCGCCAGCCGGCGGACCAAGCATCTGCCTAGAAGTGTATCATTTTTACAGCCCTATTTTATCCACCAGAAGGCGGTGTGGATAATCAAAAACGTCCCGAAGAAGACGATCATACACCCCGAAACGGTAGCGGAAATCCTCTGTCGTGAAGGATGCATAACGAATTTCTCTACCCAATTCAGCCTCCAGAGAGCGCACCGCCTTTGAAAGAGCCCGCTCATCAAGGCGGTCGCCGACAATCAGCAGGTCAATCTGCGATTCAGACACGCTCATGAAAAATCCGGAGAGAGCGACGAGCCGCAGCGTCCCCGCGCGGCGCAGAGACGAAATCATGTTCTGCGGACGTACCGAGGTAGTGTCGCGGATAAATGCGTCAAGGGCATCAAGATGTTCAAAACGCGGATTTGTCTGATAACGGACCGGGGTACTGAATCCCTTTTTCCGCACAAGGCCTGACGAGAAAAGTTCTGCGATTTCACGACGTGCGGAATCTTTAGGAAGCTTGGTCCTCTCTCCGACCTCTGTAACGGTGAAGGACGAATCTCTATTGAACATA
>JACOXQ010000047.1 GCA_016182285.1 Candidatus Kaiserbacteria bacterium | reverse complement strand
GCGATTCGCAGCGAGCTTGGCGATGCCGCATCAAAGATTGAAGTGGCTGGAAAAGGATTCGTGAACATCACGCTCGCGCGCGAGGCGGTAGCGTTCGCCGTCGCCGAGGCGGACGCGAAGGGAGCAGAATGGGGGAAGAACAATATAGAAAACGGCGAGAGAGTAATGGTTGAGTATTCAAATCCAAATACGTTTAAAGAGATGCATATCGGCCACTTGGTCGGTACGGTCGTCGGCGAATCTCTGTCGCGGCTGATAGAAAGTTCCGGTGCGAAGGTTGCGCGCGATACTTTCGGCGGGGACATCGGCCCAAACGTGGCTAAGGCGCTTTGGGGACTGCGCAAAAGGAATGCCGGCGACCCGATAACGGCTCGAGAAATAGGCGATGCATATGCAGAAGGCTCAAATGCATATGAAAGCGGAGAAAAAGCAAAAGAAGAAATAAATGAGCTTAACCAAGCTATTTATACGGGCAAAGATACAGAATTAATGGAGTTGTGGCGCAGTGGGCGCGATGTCTCAATGGAAGAGTTCCGCAGAATCTGGAAACTGCTCGGCACGCACTTTGACTTTGAATTTTTTGACAGCGACACGACCGAAACGGGACTGCGCGTTGTGAACGACGGCCTTAATAAAGGGATTTTTGAAAAAAGCGATGGCGCGATTATTTATAACGGCGAAAATAAGGGTGTGCACACGATGGTGTTCATCACTTCGCACGGCACCCCTACATATGAGGCGAAGGATATCGGTCTTGCATTTTTGAAAGAAGAAAGATGGCCCTCGGATGAAATCATAATTGTTACGGGGAATGAACAAATTGGCCGTTTCAATACTATCCTAGCGGCGCTCACCGAGCTCGCGCCGCATCTGGCAAAGAAGACAGCCCATGTCGCGACCGGATTCTTAAAGCTCGCATCGGGGAAAATGTCTTCGCGCGAAGGGAACGTCGTCGCGGCTTCTGATTTCATAAAAAGAGTGATTGAAAAAGCGAGCGAAAAAAATGCAGACGCTCTCGTCGCAGAACAAGTCGCCATCGGCGCGATTAAATATATGATTCTGCGGCAAGCGCCGGGCTCCGATATTATTTTTGACGAAGAGAAGTCGCTCTCGCTCACGGGGGATTCCGGACCGTATTTGCAGTACGCACTTGTTCGCGCCAAGTCTGTTGTCGCGAAAGCTTACAACTTACAACTTACAACTTACAGCTCGGCTCCTGCAGAGCCGTACGCGCTAGAGCGACTCATTATTCACTATCCGGAAGTTGTCGCGCGCGCCGCGCGCGAGCTCGCTCCGAACCTGCTCGTGAATTACCTGACCGAACTTGCGGGGCAGTGGAACTCTTTTTATGCACAAGAGCGAATCATCGGTAGCGACAACGAAGCTCACAAACTCCTCGTCGCCCGCGCGTTCGCGCAGACAATGTCAAACGGTCTGGCTCTCTTGGGTATGCCTGTGCCCGAAAAAATGTAAATATGGAGAACATGCCTGAGAAATCCGAAGCGGCGAAGAGAGAGGAGAGAATTCTCGCGTTCTGGGAGCGCGAGCGCATCTTCCAGAAGTCGCTCGCCAAGAAGTCTCCGAAGGGCGATTTCATCTTCTATGAAGGCCCGCCGACTGCAAACGGCATGCCTGGCATCCACCATCTTGAAGCGCGCGCATTCAAAGATGCTATCCCGCGATATAAAACGATGCGCGGATACCGAGTTAATCGCCGAGCCGGTTGGGACACTCACGGACTGCCGGTAGAACTCCAAGTGGAAAAAGAGCTGGGCTTCTCCGGGAAAAAAGATATTGAAAAATACGGTATCGGCGCATTTAATACAAAGTGCCGCGAGAGCGTGTTCCGCTACATTGACGAATGGGCGAAATTCACCAAGCGCATCGGCTTCTGGGTGGACGACACGAAAGCGTACTTCACATTTGACAATTCGTATATGGAAGTTCTTTGGAATCTCTTCGCGCGTACGGCGAATGACGGTCGCCTATATAAGGATTATAAAGTCGTGCCGTGGTGTCCGCGCTGCGGCACAGCCCTCTCCTCGCACGAGCTCGCACAAGGGTATGAAGAGGTGAAAGATATTACCATTACGGCGAAGTTTGAACTTCTTGACGAGCCGGGGACGTATCTTCTCGCATGGACTACTACGCCATGGACACTGCCGGGGAACGTCGCGCTCGCGGTCGGCGAAAGTATCGCGTATGGGAAGTATGAGAAGGATGGGACGCGCGTGATTCTCGCGGACGCGCGCGCGAAGGACGTGCTTGGAGACGAATGGAGACGCGTAGCGGATGTTTCAACGAAATCGCTCGTCGGAAAGAGGTACAAACCCTTGTATGACTTCGCAAAAAATCTCGCGCAGGGAAGCGAAAATTCTAAATTCAAAATGGCGTTTCAGGTGCATCATGCCGATTTTGTTACTACGGAGGACGGCACCGGCATAGTGCATACGGCAGTGATGTACGGACAGGAAGACTTTGAATTGGGAAATAAAATCGGATTGCCGAAGGTGCATCTTGTGAATCCGGAAGGGAAGTTTATTGGCGAAACCGGATTTCTCGCCGGGCGAGCCGTTGTTGAAGAAGAAACATCGGTTGAAATACTGAAAGATTTGCACGCGCGCAATCTCATTTTCAAAAAAGAGCCGTACACGCACGCATATCCGTTTTGTTGGCGCTGTAAGACGAGGCTCATCTACTACGCGCGCGACTCGTGGTATATCCGCATGAATGACCTTCGCGAAAGACTCGTTGCTGAGAATAAGAAAATCCATTGGGAGCCGGCCTACATTCGCGATGGCCGCATGGGCGAATGGCTCGCCGGCGCGAAAGAGTGGGCCATCAGCCGCGAGCGCTACTGGGGTACGCCTCTGCCGATATGGCGCAGTGCCGACGGGAGCGAACAACTCGTGGTAGGTTCAATAGATGAACTTAAAAAATACACGAAGAAATCCGGCAACAAGTATTTCGTAATGCGCCACGGCGAAGCCGGCAACATCACGCACAAAGTATTTGATGGCACCGATGTGCCGAAGTTTGGTCTGACAGAAAGAGGTCGCGGTGAGGTAAGAACGGCAGTAAAAAAACTTGCAGGCCGCAATGTCTCTCAAATCTATGTCTCGCCATT
>JACOXQ010000012.1 GCA_016182285.1 Candidatus Kaiserbacteria bacterium | reverse complement strand
AATCTCTCCGTTCTGAACAGTGGGTTGCGATTGCCGGAAAGGTCGGATGCATCTTAATGTACAAGTGGAAGAATCTGGATCTCACCTTCCTGAAAACCATGTTCTAAGCCTCACAGAAAAGCTTTGTGCTTTCCGCGAGGCTTTTCTGTTTCTATATGATTTGTGCGACTTTGATTTCTCGCTCAAGCTCGGAGGCGGAGGTGGCGGACATGAGGCGGGCGCGAAGGTTGCTGGCGCCGGAGAAACCAGAAATGAATGCCTTGATGTGCTTTTTTAAAATTGCGAAATTCTTTGGTGGAGAGATTTTTTCAAAACCGTACGCGAGTTCTATCAGAGCATCTAATTTCTGTTGTAAGTTGATTGTTGGTAGTTGGTGGTTGAAAACCCATGGGTTTCCAAACATCGCGCGACCGAGCATTATCCCGTCACATCCTGTTTCTTCTGCCTTCTGTTCTCCGTCTTTCCGGTCTCTGACGTCGCCATTCCCTATCAACAACACTTTTGGATTTATCTTGTTGCGAATTTCAACCGCCTTTTTCATCAGTTCCCAATCAGCTTTTACGAGCGACATCTCTTTACGCGTGCGCAGGTGGAGCGTGATGGCGGCAGGGTTCGCCGACAGAAGCGCAGGCAACCATTCGTCCAGCGATTCTTTGTTATACCCAATACGCGTTTTCACCGACACCGGCAAACTTGATGCTGACTTCGCGACACGAATAATCTCTACTGCGAGTTCGGAGTTTTTAATCATCGCGGCGCCTGCGCCCTGCTTCTCTATCGTCTTGTCCGGACAGCCCATGTTGATGTCTACGCCGTCAAATCCCAGTTCCGCCACAAGTTTTGTCGCGTATGCGATCATCTCGGGTTTTGATGAAAATATCTGCGCGACGATGGGCCGCTGGTCAGGAGCGAATTGCAGATCGCGTAAAAGTGGGTTTTCGTTTTTTGTGAAGGTCTGACCTTCACAGGTGTGATACAGGCCGTCAGCCGAGACGAACTCGGTCCAGAAGACATCCGGCTTCCCTCTTTTTGCAACAAGCGCGCGGAATGCGATGTCAGTCACGTCCTTCATGGGCGCCATCGCGAAAAACGGTCGTGGTAATTGTGTCCAAAATGACTTCATTTCTTCTTCAAATAAACTTTGCCGTCAAAACGCAGATCAACATAATCTACTGAACCGTTCGCTAAATTGATGTTGTCGCGCGCGGAGACGAGTGCGGTAAAGGCGTCTCGTTCGCGTCCAAGCACATAGGTGACACGCGTGCCGCTCGCGAGTACATGATCCACTTCGCCGTCATGAATGGAAACCGAGATGACCGGCGAACCGAGCGTTGATAACTGCCGTGCGAAATCAAAAATCGCAGGAAAATTTTTAGAAAACGGGAGTGTTGAGCCGACAGGTTCTGCATCTGCCGGTAATGCTTCATAAACAACAAAAGAATTTATCGGCTGCGTTGTTGTGGTCGTTGAATAGATGAATCCGTCCGTATCAAAAACGTAACAATCCGCAACAAGGTTGAGCCTTGTTGCGTCTCCGCACCAACGCGCGATGGGAACGCGATAATCCGCTTTTATTGAAATGCCGGTAAAGCCGTTCCTTGATACTGAAACGGCTGCAATGTCGTTATAAGAAGCGAGTATGTCGGCGCGTATGCGCTCCTCAGGAAAGAAAAAAATGGAATCGCGCGGGATAACGCCGAAATAATGCCCCTGCATCGCGCGTGTCGCATATGCGGAAAGCGAGACGTCCTCACTAACTTCTATATGTGAAATGCGCACCGCATTTTGCTGAAGTCCGTAAATAGCTGCGGCGAGCAACAGCATGAACAATATGAAGAGCGAAACGAAAGCCCTGCGGCGCCGAGTACGGCGCCGCTCTGCGAGCCGGTAAGCCACGCGACCATCGGCTTTACGCGGTTCTGCCAAGGGTGTTCTTGCCAACATACGGCACCAAGACCTCGGGCACTTTTATCGTGCCGTCCGCCTGCTGATAATTCTCAATAACTACCGCTAGAAGCCGCGGGGTCGCGAGCGCAGTGTTGTTTAAGGAGTGCGCGAACTTCATATTGCCGTCCCCGTCGCGGTACCGGATGTTAAGCCGGCGCGTCTGGAAGTCGTGGAAGTAGGAAGAGGAGTGCGTCTCGCGATACTTCCCCTCCGACGGCATCCAGCACTCTATGTCATATTTCTTGACCTGTCCGAGGCCGATGTCGCCTCCGCAGTTAATCACGACGTGGTATGGAATTTTAAGAAGCTGCAGCATCCCCTCGGCGTTCGCCGTCAATTCTTCGTGATGCTTCACGCTCGCTTCATGCGACGCCTCGCAGAGAACTACTTGTTCAAACTTGAAGAACTCATGCACGCGCACCAGACCCTTCGTATCCTTGCCGTGCGCGCCGGCTTCTCTGCGAAAGCACGGCGAAAATGCGAAATATTTGAGCGGAAACTGGCTGGCATCCAACACCTCGTTCATGTGGTAGCCCATGCCGGCGACCTCGGCGGTGCCGGCGAGATATTCGCCGTCCTGCGTCTTATATAAGTCTTCTTCGGACTGCGGGAGGTAGCCGGTGCCCATGAAGGATTCGCGCCGCACGAGCGATGGCGCAATCATCGGCGTGAAGCCTCCCTTTTTTACAAAATAGTCGGAAATGAAATGCCAAAGCGCATACGAGAGGAGCGCGCCGTCGCCTTTTAAGAAATATCCTCTGAATCCGGCAACCTTCGCGCCTCTCTCAAAGTCCGCCATATCCATAGCCGTCATTAGCTCCACGTGATCTTTCGGCGTGAACGGGAATTCTGGAAGAGTCCCCCACTTTTTCACCTCCAGATTGTCCGCGTCGCTGTCTCCGTCTGGCACCGACATATCGGGAATGTTCGGCACAGTGAGCATCAGTTTCTGCCATTCAACCATCACCTTCTTTAATCTCTCTTCAGCTTCCGCCATGCCGGCCTTCAGGTGTTGCATCTCTTCTATCGCCATTTCCCTTTCTTTATCTTTAAATACGCGGATCTCGTTGCCGCGCCGCGTCTGCTCGGCGCGCTTGGCATCCAGCTCTTGGCGTATGACTTTTCTCTCATCATCAACCTTAATAAGCCGGTCTAAGTCAACCTCAATATGCTTCTTCGCCGCCCCAGCCTTTATCAGCTCCACATTCTC
>JACOXQ010000011.1 GCA_016182285.1 Candidatus Kaiserbacteria bacterium | reverse complement strand
AGCATCCTCTGGTTAAGGGCGGCGAACTTGAGGGTGCCGCGATAACGCGGGTGCATCTTGAAGAAGACACCGCCCGGTCGGCACATTCTCACGACAAGTCTCTTGTGGATTTCAACAGGGCCGGCATCCCGCTCATGGAGCTCGTCACAGAACCTGTCATACATGATGCGCAAACAGCCGGGAAGTTCGCGCGCGAATTACAGTTACTGCTAAGGACGCTCGGAGTTTCAGAGGCCAATCTGGAGAAGGGCGAGATGCGAATAGAGGCGAACGTATCAATCAGTAAACAGAAAGCAGTAGGCAGTAAGGAGATGGGGACAAAAGTAGAAATTAAAAACCTCAATTCCTTTAGGTCTGTGGAGAAAGCTATTGCATACGAAATACAGCGACAGACAGAACTTCTGGAGAAAAGCGGGAAGGTCGTACAGGAGACGCGCGGATGGGACGAGGCGAAGCAAGAAACCTTCCACCAGCGGTTCAAGGAGGGGAGCGCCGATTACCGCTACTTCCCGGAGCCGGACCTGCCGAAACTCTATATTTCTGAAATTCCGGAATTCTCAAACGAGGCGCTCCGAGCGTCTCTGTCTGAACTGCCGTGGGAACGGCGGGAGCGTTATCAGAAGGATTTAAAGATTAAAGCCGCAGACAGCATTATCGTAACCGAAAGTTTGGAAAGCGCGGTTTTTTTTGACAAAGTCATACCGGAGCTCGCTAGCTCCGGTCAGGCTGCGATTGCAGCCAACTTCCTCATCAGCGACCTGGCAACCGAACCCGGCTCCGTTTCGCCAGAGTCTTTCGCGAAGCTCGTGCGCCTGTTTTCAGAAAAAGCCATCTCTTCTCGCGGGGCCAAAGACATACTCGCGATAATGAAAGCGGAAGGCGGCGACCCGGAGCGTATAGCGGAAAAGCGGGGGCTTATCCAGATACACGACGCGGGGGCGCTCGGCGGATTCATTGACACCGTGCTTGCGGCCGAGACGAAAGCGGTTGCCGAGTACCGGGCGGGGAAGCAGGCGGCTCTGCAGTATCTCATCGGTAAGGCGATGAAAGAAAGCGGCGGTGCCGGCAATCCAGAGACACTTCGTAAGCTAATAGAAATCAAACTTCAAGAATCGGATTAGAAGTCTGACTTCTATTATGAGCTTGTGCACAGCTCTTCCATACTAGCCGAGATATGCTTATAATGCTCACATGGATGAACTTCTCATAGAAGATAAGAAGTATGTATCGTCAAAGCGAGCTGCAAAAATGACCGGGTATGCAAAAGACTATATCGGCCAGCTATGCAGGGAGGGCAGAGTGCCTGCACGGCTCGTCGGACGCAGTTGGTATGTGCTGGAAACGGCGATACAGGACCACCGTTTCGGCGTTACCGATGTACAGCCTGAAGAAAGCGAAAAAACGCCTCCAGAGCCTGTTATACCGCCTAAATGGGAATCTCCGCGTTACGAATCTGTCCAAGACGAGCTTCTGCCGTCAGTAAACCGCCTGAGAGACACGGAGACGGGCGTCTCTGCTGAGAATTCAGATGAGGCCAAAGAGTCAGAAGACCTGCAGGATACATGGAAGACGTGGTTTGACCGCATTGCGGATGCAGATACGGTACCCACTACCTCCTCTGAAGTCTTACCGGAAGCGCCTGTGACGCCTGCTGGTACGCAAAAAATAGTAGAGAACGAAGCAGACGAAGCAGAAGAGCCGGTAAACGTTCCTGTACACGCCGTATACAGGCAACCACCCGAAGAACTCTTGCCAAGGCGGCGCCTACTGGAGGCCGAACCTCTAAATGAATTGGTAGAGGAGGTGCAGCCGGCGATCAGAGAGGAGAGTGGATTTAGCAGAGCTACAATAGCCGCCATACAGCTTATCGGTGTATCGATTGCCGTCGTTGCGGCATCTCTGGCTATTGCAGGTAGCGGGTACATAGATGAGTTTATAATCTCTAACAGTCAAGCTAGGATAATTGCAGGAGTAGGTTTGTATAATAAATAGCCTAAAAAAAGAATATCTCGTCTTGGACAGACAAGAATTTATACATGTGCCAGTGCGTTGCTCACGCATCGTTTCGGCGACTGCGTATTCATACACAGGCGTTTACGTGAATAAAACACAAAAGAGAATATATCAGTGAATATTTTATCTTAAACATTTCTTGTTTAAGTAACGCCTTTGTTTTCATTGTGTCGCACAATGTAGAAAATATTTTGCGAAAAAATATTAAAATCCAATTCCGTATGCACGACATACCTAACAGATGCAACGTATAATGCATATTATGTACGCAGCTGTCGGACGTATTTTTTGGAGCAAATCGGTAAGTTAGCATCGTATCGGCAAGTCGCATTGGTCTGCAGGTGAATTATCACAGGTTAATCGGCCGGCTAGGCCATCTGGAACGGCGATATATAGCTAGTCTACGTTTTCATTGGCGATTTTAAAGTAAGCAGCTTGTACGTGGGACAAACCGTTTCCTGTGGAAAGACAGTCTGCTCGTTAAGCGCGTTGTAGCGGATGCGTTATGAGGCAAAACGTTATCCACAGTTTTTTGTATGGAACGCCGGAATAGTAAGTTATTATTTAGGTAATTCGGCTATCCGACATGGATAAAATCTTTGAAAAAAATCTCATTCCGACAAAAAAAGCCGCAGAACTTTCCGGGTATACTTCTGATTATCTCGCACGTCTGGCACGCTCCGGAAAAATCTCTGCTCGCCGAGTTGGACACACATGGTTTGTTGACGTGGAGTCTCTCACGCATTTTCTAGACACACAAGGGGATCGCAAGATTGATTACGCGCGCGCGCTCGCGCGCGCGCGCGAAGAAGAATATCACGCTCTTCATTCGCCGGTCCGGCAGGCCGCACAGATATTGACAAAGCCGCTTCCGATGCCAGAAAAGTTTCGCATTGCCGCGGATTCCGTTCGCTCGCATGCGCTCGCCGTATCGCTGTCGCTCGCCGTAGTCGTATCCGGAGCGCTTGTAGCGCGCGCGGAGGCTGTGCCGCTTATCGCAAACAGGATTGCAGAAATCGCAGACGAAGCAAGTTTCGGCTTCAGCGAAACATTCGGAAATATTCCTTCGCGCATCGCGGAGAGGATTAAAAAAGCCGGCGACGGCATGCGTTCAAACTATCCGCGCGTTGCAGAAAATATTTCGCGCGCATCAGCCGGCGCCGCTTCGCCGATTCTGGCCGATTT
>JACOXQ010000010.1 GCA_016182285.1 Candidatus Kaiserbacteria bacterium | reverse complement strand
TATCTGCACTCGGATGTGAAGACGATAGACCGCATTGATATCCTCACCAATTTCAGAAAGGGAGAGTTTGATATTTTGGTCGGCGTGAATCTCCTGCGCGAAGGGCTGGACCTGCCCGAAGTGGAACTTATCGGCATTTTAGACGCTGACAAAGAGGGCTTCTTGCGTAGCGAAACGTCGCTTATCCAGACTATCGGACGCGCCGCGAGAAATGTTCTGGGCAGAGTTATTTTATATGCTGATGTTATGACGGGTTCTTTGGAGCGTGCTATTTCAGAAACAAATCGTCGCAGAGCTCTCCAAGCCGCGTATAACGAAAAGCACGGCATCACTCCTAAAACTATTAAGAAAGAAATTCATGACATCGCCGCCAGTATGCGCACGGAGCATCAGAGAACTGTAGACGAGCTTCTCGTCTTGGACACGCTCGCGTATAAAGACGACCCTGCCGTATTTATAAAAAGAAAGAGGGAAGAGATGGCTGAGGCAGTGGAGCAATTGGATTTTGAAACCGCCGCGCTTATCAGGGACGAGATTTACAAACTGGAAGGCACCGGTCCCAAGGCTCGCAAACCCCGCACCCGCAAACCGCTTTCGGGTTCATAGTTAGAGTGATATACTCACACCGTACCTGCCCCGCCACGGGCAGGGGTTTCCATATCCCATGAAAAAATCCACAAAAGAACATGTAGGACTTCCGATGTCCCACACATCGGGTAAGCACCGTCACGGAAGTGATTGGTTGGTCGTGCGTGGAGCAAGAACGCATAACCTTAAAAATATTACAGTGGAGATGCCGCGCGGCGCGATGACGGTCATCACCGGCCTTTCGGGGAGCGGGAAAAGCTCGCTTGCTTTTGATACTATCTTCGCCGAAGGGCAGAGACGATATGTTGAATCCCTTTCCGCGTATGCGCGGCAGTTTTTGAATCAAATGGCGAAGCCGGATGTTGATGAAATATCGGGACTGTCGCCGGCCATTTCTATAGACCAAAAGAGCCGTTCTAATAATCCGCGCTCCACGGTCGCTACTGTTACTGAAATTTATGATTACTTGCGCGTGCTCTACGCGCGCGCGGGCCAGCCATATTGTATCCATCACGATGTGCCGATAGTGAGGTTGTCAAAAGAAGAGATGATTAAGATGGTGATGAGCCGGCTGGCAGCTGGCGGCTTGCAGCTTGCAGGAGATACAAAAATCATGGGAATCCCCGTTGACCGACGCACTGTCACGATTTATGCGCCGATGGTCGTCGGGCGGAAGGGCGAGTACTATCAGATGCTTTACGATCTGCTCGGGAAGGGATATGAACGAGTTGTGGTAGACGGCAAGGCTCACTCGCTACGTGAGAAAATAGTGCTGGATAGAAATAAAAGGCACGACATTGATGCGGTGGTGGACAGTATTTTCGTATCTGAATTCGCACGGTCAGCGCAGAGCGCACGAGAAAGGCTCTCTGAAGCCTTAGAGCTCGCGTTGAAGGAAGCGGGAGGATTGGTGAAAATTAAACACGCCGACGGCACTCTGGAAACTCTGTCTTCTAAATTTATTTGTCCGGAGGACGGTGCGTCGTTTCCTGAAGTAGAACCTCGTTTATTTTCGTTCAACTCGCCCTACGGCGCCTGCCACGCTTGTCACGGTCTCGGGACGGAGTCCCTTTTTTCGGATGAAATATGTCCCGTCTGCCTTGGGAAGCGTCTGCGCCCAGAAGCGCTGAGGGTGTACTTGCGAACAGCCAACAGTCAACAGAAAACAGCCAACAGTTTGGGAGTAAACATTGTAGATTTTACGAGTATGTCTATCAGAGAAGCGAAAGATTTCGTGGATTCTATTGAATTGTCAGAAATGAAATACGATATCGCGATGCCGATATTGAAAGAGATTGACGCGCGGCTCACGTTTATGTTGAACGTCGGCTTGGATTATCTTACGCTTAATCGCTCGGCCGCCACTCTCTCGGGCGGCGAAGCGCAAAGAATCAGGCTCGCCTCACAGCTCGGGAGCGGGCTTACCGGCGCTTTGTATGTGCTTGACGAGCCGACCATCGGGCTACACCAGCGCGATAACGCCCGACTCCTTAAGACCCTGCTCACGCTGAAGGAGCTCGGGAACACGATTCTCGTCGTGGAGCACGACGAAGAAACTATTTTCTCATCGGACTATCTTGTTGACATGGGCCCTCGCGCCGGCATTCACGGCGGAGAGGTCGTCGCCTCCGGCTGGCTGGATGATTTATTGACGGAGAAGAATCCGCAAGCTGGCGGAGAGACCGGTTCGGTTACTCTCTCATATTTGCGCGGAAAAAAAGAAATTGCTATGCCCGAGGAGCGCCGTACTGCCGAAAGAGGCTGGCTGAAAGTTCGCGGTGCGACTTTGCATAATCTCGTGAATCAGAATATTGACGTGCCCTTGGGTAAGCTCGTTTGCATAACAGGCGTCTCGGGGAGCGGGAAGTCCACATTTCTCTATGACATATTGCACAGGAACATTGCCTCTCGACTAACTCGAGGTAAACAGCAGCTAGAACACATGGCGTCAATGACAGGCACAGAGTATGTCGGGCGCGCAGTCTTAATTGACCAGTCTCCAATCGGCCGTACGCCTCGTTCTAATCCGGCGACCTACACCGGCGCTTTCACGCACATCCGCGACCTCTTCGCCGCTACTGCCGAAGCGCGCGCTCGCGGCTGGAAGCCAGGCCGCTTTTCATTCAACGTCCCGGGCGGCCGCTGCGAGGCCTGCCAAGGGAACGGCTCCATCGCGGTGGAGATGCACTTCCTGCCGACTGTGTACGTCACATGCGACATCTGCATGGGCAAACGCTTTATGAAAGAAACTTTGGAAATAACATTTCGCGGTAAGAACATTTATGAAGTGCTCCAAATGACGATTGAAGAGGCAGAGAAGTTTTTCGGCGATATCCCGGCCATCAACGACCGCCTAATGAGCCTGAACTCAACCGGTCTTCAATATTTAACACTTGGACAAAGTGCAACAACGCTTTCGGGCGGCGAGGCGCAGAGAGTGAAGATAGCGAGCGAGCTGTATCGTTCTCAAGTCATGAAGACTATTTATCTCTTGGACGAGCCCACTGTCGGCCTGCATTATGAGGACGTAAAAAAGCTGATAGAGATTCTGCAGGAGCTCGTGCGGCGCGGCAACACGGTCGTGGTGATAGAGCACAATTTGGATGTGATAAAAAGCTCTGACTATATAATTGACTTCGGTCC
>JACOXQ010000009.1:3282-3796 GCA_016182285.1 Candidatus Kaiserbacteria bacterium | reverse complement strand
GATTCTGCAGGAGCTCGTGCGGCGCGGCAACACGGTCGTGGTGATAGAGCACAATTTGGATGTGATAAAAAGCTCTGACTATATAATTGACTTCGGTCCAGATGGCGGAGCGGGCGGCGGAAAAGTTATCGCCAAAGGCACTCCCGAAGAAATCGCGGACACACCCGGCTCCTACACTGGCGAGTATCTCGCAAAGGCGCTCAAGAAGCACCTTTGGAAATGAGTCTCTATCCGCGTGATATTCTGACACTACCCATGCCTGCCGCGCTTAAGTCCAACATCTGGAAATACACGATTCTGCTTGTCACGAACAAGCGCGTATTCGTCGCCATACTCGGTGTGTACTACCTCACCATACCCGGCGTAACTCCTTTTTGGATAGGCATTTTCTTGCTTGCGGGGAATGGCGCATCGTTTATCTTTGACATTCCGAGTAGCTACATAGCGGACAAAATCGGACACAAACAAGCGATAGTGTTATCACGCATTATCATATTCTTTTCAACCTTCTTCT
>JACOXQ010000009.1:0-3252 GCA_016182285.1 Candidatus Kaiserbacteria bacterium | reverse complement strand
TCTTTTCGCTACGAACGTCTTGTGGCTGATCATAGGCTCAATACTGCTAAGTATGGGCTTCGCGTTCTTGAGCGGCGTTGGCAGTGCGTTCATGCACGAAACCATGCGAGGTCTCGACCGTGGCGATGAATACACTGCGGTTATGGGAAAGGTGAGTTCTGTCGGGTTTTTCGTCCCGGCGATTATGGCGGCTATTGTGCCATTTTCAGTCGGAATAAGTTATAAGATCCCGTTTATTATCATGTTCGGCCTTGATGTAGTGGGTCTTATTATGGCCCTGTCGCTCGTTCGTCCGAGAGTGGATCCTGAGCATGCCGCCAAGGTGAGCGGGACCAAGTTCCCTGAAGTCATTCGTCAAGGGCTTGCTCTGCGCTTTTTTCGTATAGCAACGTTTTCTGGCGTAGTCAGCGCTCTCATTTTTGCAGTGGACGGGTTCCGAGGTCCGTATCAACTCCTGCTTGGCGTGCCAGTCATATGGTTCGGCATATTTTTCGGTACGGGGCGCGCTCTCGCTTCTCTATTGCTAGCCTATAGCGGCAAGATACGTCATTTAATCGGTAACGTGTACTCGTTTCAGCGAGTGCAAATACTTGTGTACGGAGCGCTACTTCTTATGCTCGGTCTCATTTCAAATCCTTGGATAGTGGTTGTTGTGTTTGTATTGGATAATGCACTCAAATATGGATTCAGCCAGGTAGACACCGGGTATCAGCTTGATGTAATTAGAAATCATAAATTTAAAGCAACTCTTCTTTCTGCGGGTAATCAGATACAAAACGTTATATCTATGTGCGCTGTCGGTATGATGGGCATATCCATAGAACGGTTCGGATTTCAAAACTCGTTTCTCATATTTGCGTTCGTATTTCTCGCTATACAGATTCCGCTCCATCTTTACACTTATCGCAATCGTCTTATAGTGAGCTAAACATGCAAAGAAGCGAATTAAGTAAATATAATTTGCCGGATGTGCCGGGGGTTTACTTGTTTAAGCAGGGGAGGAAGGTGCTGTATGTCGGCAAGGCGACTTCGCTACGCGACCGCGTACGTTCCTATTTTGATGACGACCTTATCGCGACACGCGGGCCGCGCGTGGTGGACATGGTGACCAAGGCCGACAAAGTAAGTTTTGAAACGACGCCGACGGTGCTTGAAGCGCTCGTGCGCGAGGCCGCGCTCATTAAGAAATATCAGCCGAAGGCGAATGTAGACGGAAAAGACGATTCTACATTTCTTTATGCAGTCATAACGAAAGAGGAGATACCGCGTGTGCTCGTCGTCCGTGGCAAAGATCTTTTCCCGCGAGGTGACACCTTACGGGCGATTTACGGACCATTTCCGTCTGGAACACAACTGAAAGAAGGCCTGCGGCTCATTCGCCGCGTATTTCCGTTCTTTGATACAGCCAATCCTGTTGGAACAAAAAGCAAACATCACAGAGCGCATATGGAATTCAATACGCAAATTAGGCAGTACCCCCGTGTGTTTAATGCGAAAGAATATCGTCGCACGATACGGAACGTGATGCTCTTTTTAAGCGGTCGCGGAAAAGAATTACGGCGAACTATTGAAAAAGAAATGCGCGAGGCGGCGAGAGATGAACGTTTTGAGGATGCTGCCGAGGCGCGTCGCGAGCTCTTCGCGCTGGACCACATCCAAGACGTCTCGCTTATCAAACAATCAACAGACAACATCCAACAGACAACGGAGTTGGAAGTTGGGGGCCAGAAGTTGGAAGCCACGAGGTTGGAGGCGTACGATACGGCGCATTTGTCGGGGACGAATGCGATAGGAGTGATGACTGTTATCGTAGACGGCACGCCTGTTAAAAAAGAATACCGGACTTTTAAGGTTCGCGGCATAAAGAAAAACGATGATATCGCATCACTCCGAGAGATTCTCTCGCGGCGCTTGAATCATCCGGAGTGGCAATTCCCGAAAGTGATTGTAGTGGACGGAGGGAAAACGCAGAAGAAAGCGGCGGAAAAAGTCCTCGCAGAGGCCAGCGTCAAGATTCCTGTCGTCGCCGTTGTGAAAGACGAAAGGCATCGCCCGCGCGAAGTCCTCGCCGCAAGGGCGGCGGGCATCTCCGAGGCGGACGCCGTCCTCGCCAACGCCGAGGCGCATCGCTTTTCCCTCTCCCGCCACCGTCTGGCTCGTTCGCAAAAGCTGCGTTTAAAATAATTGGTATACTGAAGCACATGCAAACCGTTGTCGGGGTATTGCGTGGAGGACCGTCGCGAGAGCATGACGTGTCGCTTAGAAGCGGCGCGGCGATGCTCGCGAATCTGCCGGAGGAGCGATACGCCGTGCGCGATATTTATATTGATCGGGAAGGGCAATGGCACAACCGTGGGCGACCGGTAAAGCCAGAGCGTATTCTGCGGCAGGTGGATGTCGTGTTACTCGGCCTCCACGGCGAATATGGCGAAGACGGCGAAGTTCAAAAACTGCTTGAACGTTTCGGCGTTCCGTATGCGGGTGCAGACTCTTTCGGTTCGTATCTCGCGATGCATAAAATTATGGCGAAGATGCGCGCGAAAGAAGCCGGACTACTCACGCCGGAATATAGATATCTTGAAAAAAAGGAGGATGCGGTAGAAACGGCAGAAGAAGTCATACGTAATTTTCATCAGCCGGTCGTCGTGAAGCCGGTGGGGTGGGGCTCCTCGGTCGGCGTCTCCATCGTCGGCGGCTACGCGCCGGTGCTTTCCGCAATTGAAAAACTTTTCTCCGATGGCGCGCCGAGCGTCATTGTTGAAGAATATATCCGCGGACAGGAGGCGACGGTCGGAGTTATAGAAGGATTGCGCGGCGAAGCTTTATACGCGCTTCCTGTTATTGAAATAATTCCTCAGGCGGATGATTTCTTCTCCTATGGCGCGAAGTATTCAGGCGAGACGCGCGAAGTCTGTCCCGGCAACTTCTCGCGCGTCGCGAGAGAAGAGCTCCAGAGAGTTGCGAAGGCGATACATCGCGCGCTCGGACTTCGCCACTACTCGCGGAGCGACTTCATCGTCGCGCCGAAGGGCGTCTATTATCTGGAGACGAACACGCTCCCCGGCCTCACGACGGAATCGCTTCTGCCGAAATCTCTGGCCGCCGTGGGGGTTTCGCTAAAGGATTTCCTTTCGCATCTGGTCAATCTCGCGCTCTCGCGCTAAAGTCGTGTGAAGGGGCCCTTAGCTTAGTTGGTAGAGCGCCACATTTGCAATGTGGAGGTCACCGGTTCGAATCCGGTAGGGTCCACAA
>JACOXQ010000008.1 GCA_016182285.1 Candidatus Kaiserbacteria bacterium | reverse complement strand
TTTCGCGGAGCCATTCCCTTATGCAACTTTTTTATGCTAGGTGGGTGCCTGAATGTCGGCTATCGGATTCCCGCCGAGGCGGGATTCAAACCAAGCGCGTCTGAATCTAAGCTCCCGAAAATACAGCAAGTTGCGTTTTTAAGAACGGCCCCTACATACAATTATACACCCCGTGTCAAATGATACTGTGAAAAACTTAAAATTACCCAAGAATTCCCTTCATAATATCCACGTCATAAAGCGTCGCTTCGTGCGGAACGTTGTATTTGACGATTTCTCCTTCGCTAAACCAGTGAGGAATCTCCTTAATCGCATCCGCAGTTGAGCCTGACGCATGAATAAGATTCCGAATCGCACGATCGGCCGTATCCGCCATCTGATATGAGTCTAGGACGAAGTCGCCGCGTATTGTGCCGACACTGGCGCTGCGAGGCTCGGTGCCTCCTGTAATCTTGCGCACCAGCTCAACCGCGTGAGCGCCTTCCCAAACCATCGCTATAACCGGCCCGCTTGTCATATATTTTTTCAAACGCTCCACAACCAGATTTCCGACTTCGGTAGGATCGCTTGATGGCGGAGTTTCTCCCTTCTTCTCGTAGCTCGCAATGGCCTTCTCGCCGACGTTCTTTTTCCACTGCGGGTCCAACAGATAGTGATCTTCAATCATTTTCTCTGTCGGAACGAACATCTTAAGCGCTACGAGCTTGAGTCCGATACGCTCGTAGCGTTTCATAATTTCGCCGATGAGCGCGCGCTGAATGCCGTCAGGCTTCACAACAACGAGCGTCCGTTCAGTCTTTGGATGTGGCATAAAAATAAAATGCGCAAAGCGCGGTTATTGTGTAATGATACGCGCTCCGCCATTTTCGAGCAAGATAGTGTGCTCAAAGTGCGCCGAGCGGGAACCGTCCTTTGTGCGGTACGTGTAGCCATCTGAAGCAAGGTTTACCCTTGCTCTGCCGGCGGCAGAGATGGGCTCCAGCGCGAGCACCATGCCCTCAACGAGCTCGGGGCCAGTGCCGGCGCGGCCGAAGTTGGGAATGAACGGTTCCTCGTGCACGCGCTCGCCCACACCGTGCCCGCCAAGTTCGCGTACAACCGAGAATCCCGCGCCTTCAATCTCTTCCTGAATAGCGTGCGAGATGTCGCCCGTATGATTCCCCGGCTTCGCCTGCGCGATGCCGGCTACGAGAGCTCTTTCAGTCGCCATGAGAAGTTTTTTTGTTATTTCATCCACTTCGCCGACCGGAACGGTGATAGCCGCATCCACAATGACGCCGTTATGCGTGAGGCCCAAGTCCAGTCCAACGATGTCCCCGTCTTTCAATACTTTCACCGATTCATTCGGGATGCCGTGCACCACCTCGTCGTTAATAGAAACACAGAGTGTGGCGGGATACGGCCTATTCGCGCCCTCCGTCGTATAGCCGAGAAAACACGGTTCATCGCCTCCGTCGCGAATCATCTTCTCCGCTAAGTCATCAAGCTCTTGCGCAGTCACTCCCGGCGCGACCTTGGTTCGGAGCGCGGTAAGCACGACTGCGAGGCGCTTCCCGCCCTCAATAAGATTCGCGCGTTCGGTATCGTTTTTAACAATCATCAGATATTGAGTACTGAACGGATGTTCTCAGCAATTTTCTTCGGCGCCGGTTCGCCGTCTATTTCCATTAGCATTCCTTCTTTCTTGAAGAATTCAATCGCCGGCTCCGTATTCTCATAATATTCTTTAAGCCGCTCATCAACTACTCCGTCGTCGGCGCGCCCGGACGTCTGCGCGCGCATGGCAAGCCGCTTTTTTACGGACTCGTCAGAAACCGCGATGTTGAGCACGGTGAACGGACGTTTAAGCCACGCGAGCGATGTAATGATGAGCTTCGCCTGCGACACTTCTCTGCTGAAACCGTCAAAGATTACGCTGTCCTCGTCGGCCAGCTTCAATAGCGACGAGAGATACAGGTGCATTGCGAGCCAGTCCGGCGCGAGCGCGCCAGAGTCAATTTCTTTTTTTATCTTGCGTCCGAGCACACTGTCCTCCTCGGCTAATTTGCGGAACTGGTCGCCGGCGGAAACGACAGGCCAGCCTGTCGCCTGCGACAAAAGCTCCGCCTGCGTATCCTTTCCGCATCCGGGCTTCCCTATAAAAAATACCGTCCGCGTGTTCATCCGCTTACTTTAGCATTTTTTAATATTCGCGGAGGGAGACTTGGAGACTTGGGCGTCTATTTTGCGCGCGAGGTCCAGAGCGACTTGGACTGCGATGAGGAGCGCGGTGCCGCCGAGCACGAGCGTCGTAACGCCTGTGAGCCCCTGGATAATCGAAGGCATTACCGCGATAAGACCTAGGAAGCAGGCGCCGGGGAGAGTAACGCGATTCACGACCTTGCCGATGAAATCTTCCGTTTCTCTGCCGGGACGCACGCCTGGAACAAAAGCGCCTGACTTCTGCAGATTCTCCGCGACCCTGTGCGGTTCAAAGGTAACTGCGGTATAGAAATAGGTGAAGAGCACCACGAGCAGGAAGTAGACCGCGCCGTAGTTCCACGCGTTGGAGAGGAATGCCGTGTACCACGACGCGGCAGCCGCGGCAAACGAGACCTGCACCGCGCCGAGCATTGAAAGAACCATCTGCGGCAACAGCAGAAGCGAGAGCGCGAAAATGATCGGAATGACGCCGGCCTGCAAGAGGCGTATCGGAAGATACGTAGCCGCGCCCTGCGAGAGCGCCGCGCCGCGGACGGCGCGCGCGTAGGCGATCGGTATTGAGCGCTCCGCGTCCGACACGACGACAACGGCATAAATCATCGCGAGTCCAAGGACTGTGAAGCCGAGATACGCCGGTATATCTGCGGCGGTCGCGGCAAATAACGTCTGCGAAATGCTCGACGGAAGTCCGGCGAGAATGCCGGCAAGGATGATAAGGCTGACCCCGTTCCCAATACCGAATTCCGTCACCAGCTCGCCGAGCCACATAAGAAGAAGGGAACCGGCGGTGATAATCGCGATATTCGCGATGAGGGCTGTGGAACTTAAGTGTGCAATAACGCCTTGGCTCTGTAGCAAGAACAAGAAGCCGACACCCTGCAGGACTGCCATTGGGATAGTGAGAAGACGGCTCCAGCTTATAAACTTGGCGCGCCCCGCTTCTCCCTCTTCAAAATATGCCTGCTTCACTTGCGGAAAGATAATGGTGCCGAGCTGCATGATGATGGAGGCGGTGATGTAAGGGCCGACGCCGAGCATAACGATGGACAGGCCGGACAAACCTCCTCCGGAAAAGATGTTCAAGAGCCCGAAGAACTGATTGTTCGCGAAGAATGCGGCGAGAGCGGTCTTATCAACGCCAGGGATGGGTATCGCGGCGAGGACACGGAAGAGCGCGAGCGCGCCAACGAGAAAGAATATGCGAAAGCGGATCTCGGAATCGCCGAATGCGAGCTTAAGCTTGCGGATAAAAGAATTAATCATAAATCGTACCGCCGGCTCTCGCGACCGCGGCGCGCGCACTGGCAGAAACCGAGCATCCTTTAACCGAGAGCGCTTTGCTCAGCTCTCCCGCGCCGAGAATCTTCACAACGGGCGCGCGGCCCTTAGCGCGGCGCACAAGATTCCGCGCGACAAGCGAGGCAGGCGAGACGGTCTCGCCGGCCTTATACATCGCCTCAAGCGCGGAAAGATTCACCGCTGAAACGGCAATTCTATTCACTTTGACCGTGCGTGCGCGATTCTTGCCGTGTCCGCGGCGCTTAGGCAGTTTCTTGATGAGGTCGCGGACTTCCGGACGTATCTTGTGCCCGGCGCGCGCGGTCTGCCCCTTTCCTCCCCTGCCGGAGGTCTTGCCGCGCTTGCCGCCGCGCCCGACCGGCGGGTTCTTTTTATTCTTGGTTCGCGGAGAAAATGAATGCAGTTGCATAGAGGAAATATTAAGACGAGCGAAGCTTCGCGAGCGCCTCTACCGTAGCTCGTGCGATGGTGAGTTTATTTTTAGAACGCGTATGAATCTTGGTCACGACGTCGGTGACGCCGGCCAGGTCAAGGACGGTGCGCACCGCCGAGCCCGCGACGAGGCCGCGCCCCTTTGAAGGGATAATCTCTACGGCGGAAGAAGCGTACTTAGTTCTCACTTGATGAGGAATCGAGCCGGACTTGGTGCGGAGAACCGTGATAAGGCGACGCTTCGCATCGCGTACCGCTTTATCAATGGCGAGAGCGGTGTCAATGCCCTTTCCGAGGCCGACGCCGACTCGGCCCTTCTTATCGCCGATGACGACAACAAGGCTGAAGTTGAACCGGCGGCCGCCCGCCATCACGCGCGCCACGCGCCGCGCATCAATCGTTACTTGTTCAAACTCTCCGCGCTCGCGCGGGGCCCTACTGCGGCCGCCTCCGCGCGGCGAGCGTCCGCGGATAGCTCCGCGACCGCCACTGCGTACCATCTGAACCTTGGCTGTCGGCTCCGCGATTGCGACTTCTTCCGTAGTTATGTCTACCGGAATAACCACTTCTGCGGCTTCCTGAATTATTTCTTTTTCCACCGGTGTAGTCATAAATGTAATGTATTTAAAATGTGAGACCGCCTTCGCGAGCCGCATCGGCTAGCGCCTCCACCTGCCCGCCATAGCGATATCCGCCTCGGTCGAAGACAACCGAAGTTATACCGGCAATCTTGGCCGCTTTTGCAATAGCTGCACCGACCTCTCTCGCTTGGACAGATTGCGCTCCTTTAAATTTACGCCCGTGCGCGGCGGCCAGAGTCTTGCCGGAGATGTCGTCTATGAGCTGGGCCGATACGAAACGGTTGCTTCTGAACACAGCCAATCTCGGGCGCTCCGCAGTGCCCTTGATGAGCGCGCGCACTCTAGCATGTCTGCGCTTTCGCAATTCTCTGTTTGTGGTTGGTTTGTGTTGCATGTTTTTGCTAAAGCCTAGTGCCTAGAGCCTAGTTAAACGGCCTTCTTCCCCTGCTTACGGCGGATGACTTCGCCATCGTAGCGGATACCCTTCCCGAGATACGGCTCCGGCGGCTTTACTCTGCGAACATTCGCGGCGAACTGGCCCACAGCCTCTTTGTCCGAACTCTCAATCGTCATCACATTTTTTTCTGTTTTCGCCGTAATGCCTTCCGGTATCGGGAGCGAAACCGTGTGCGAGAACCCGACCGTGAGTACGACGTCTTTACCCTTGACCTCCATCCTGTATCCAACGCCGTCAAGTATGAGTTTCTTCATATAAGGCGTCTCTACTCCCTGCACCATATTCTTCACGTGTGAAGCGAAGGTGCCGGTAAGAGCCTTGGCGAGGCGCGAACGGTCCTTCGGCGTAACCATCACGCCACCTTCACCAACAGATACATCAACAGAAGGGTGCACGCGCTTGGTGAGCGTACCCTTCGTACCTTTAACAGACAAGACTCCGCCCGCCACGGAAACGGCGGTCTTCCCTACTGCTATTGGCTTCTTTGCGAG
>JACOXQ010000007.1 GCA_016182285.1 Candidatus Kaiserbacteria bacterium | reverse complement strand
CGAGAAGCTCGCCGTCGGTTACGACGCCACGCGCACCTTCCTCTCCGCCAACAAAGACATCTCCAAAGAACTCCTCAAGCAAATAAAGCTAAAGTTGACGCAGGGTTAATTAATAAAACCGGCCACAACTGCGTGGCCGGTACGACAAACCATGAAGACTATGCGGGAATTACTCTACCGCCGCATCGAGTAGGAGCTCCGGGACGCATGGCGTTGATCTCTCCCGACAACTCCAGAAGGAAATCTTGCGCCGACTCAATCCGCTCTTTCGGTATGTCCCTCCTGCCCTCAAGAGCGTCCTGCAATGTTTTTCTGACCTCCTCAATTCTGTGGAGGTCCTTGAGACAAACGAAATCGTATTTCATATTTACACTCCTTCCTAAGGTGGGATACGAACCCGTGGTTGATACTAGCTCTCCTATTCAGCTTGTCAACTTACAAAAATCCGGTCCGAAGAATTCAAATTCACGATGTATGTATGCGTGCACCTTAATTCACGCTATAGCGTAGAATAAGGTGCACGGAGAAATACAGGAAAATGCTAATTCTTTTTAATTAGTCACGAGATTAAATGGAATCGAGGTTGAAATGTTTGCGGAATGTGTAGTCGCTTTCGTCTGCAAATGAAGCGACGAGGTAGCGTATCTCGCCTTTCCCGCTCCCCAGATGCGAGCGAAGTAGCGTAACGAGCTCATCGCAAGGATACGGCTGTATCCATGCGCTGTGTTGGAAATGAATAAAGCCTGCGCTTCGCAACAGCATGCGCAAAATATCGCGCACTTTTTTGCGCTTTTCCGGCACATCAAACATGACTAGCCTCCACTTCCCGTCCCATCGCACAGGCAGCGGTATCACATATGCGCCTGCGTATAGTGCATTGATTTTCTCCTCTCCTTTTTGAGTAAGATGTATCTTGCGTTTCTTACCATCTCCAGACATCTGAATAAGTCCGTTTTGCTCAAGCCGTATAAGCGCTTGTTTAATGCGCTGATTGAATCGAATGCTGTTCCTGCGAGAAATCGGGTCCAGATATTCAAAAAGACCCAATACTTTCGGCGCGACAAGCGCAGTTGCGAGAACGCCTGTGACTGCGAGTGTGCCGAGAATGATAGTTTGGATAGGTACGCGCCGATTTCCGCGCGCTCGCGCAACAATCTTTCCGACTTCTTTGCGGTCTAATTTTCTTTCCTTCTCTTCCATCACGTCTTTTCTCACAAATCTCATGTACCTTATTCTACGCTATAGCGCGAATTAAGGTACGATTAGTTTACGGGAATTTGTGGATAATATAGTAGTGAGCGCACAAACTCCTAGCTACGCGATTTGATAAGAGCACGGGCGATTTCGCGGATGAGGAAGAGAAGCGAAGTGAGCGTGAGGACGATGAGCGCCTGAACGATGAGACTAGTGTGTAGAAAGGCCGCCAACCAGAAGGCCGCGAGTGCGCCGAGGTCGCTAGACTGCGGCATGTTTTCAAATATGCGCGCGACCCACACTTCCCTGCCGATGCCCCAGAGCGCGGCAATGAACGTCAGAACCGCGAGCGTCGCAGTTGAGATAATAAGCGCCAGAAGACGGATAAGTCGCACGCGCCGCATCACATTCCTCTCAATATTTGTCTGCGTATCATTCATATCGTTGTTCATCGTACGCTTCTTTAAAAAGTTTTTTTGCGCGGTGGACGCGCGTCTTCACGGCTGGGATGGAAAGCCGTTCCGACTCGGAGATTTCTTCCTGTGTTTTCCCTTCTATGAATTGGAGTCTGAGGATCTTTGCCGCGGTCTCCGGCAGTTTGGCGAGCGCAGAGATAACTTCGTTCCGTATGGAGAGGTCTTCAATAAATTCTGCGCGTGCATCCGGCAGAGCCTCGTAGTGCTCGGGATCCAGTTCCGCTTTCTGCCCGCTCTCCTTACGCCTCGCCACATACTTTGTATATGCAACGCGATTGAGAATCGTGTATGCCCACGAAGAGAAGCTCGCACCTTCTTGCGCATGATACTTATCCGCATAGAGATACATCTTGGTGAAGGCGTCCTGAACAGCCTCTTCTGCATCTTCGGGCGAAAACAATATCTTGCGCGCACGCCGCAGAAGGGCCGCCTCGTATCGGTGTACCAGCACAGCGAATAGGTCCGGCTCCTTTTGGGAGCGCCTGAGCACTTCCGCGTCCGTGAGCGTGCTTAAGTCAGTGGTTGATAAATCCATTATGTCTGCTAGCATACACGAATCCGCCCTCGGCGGTACTTTTTATAACAAAGAGTATTAAACCTTAGTTTCAGAACCATGGCCGTACTTAGCTATAACGAAATACTTAAAGGCAGCGTCATTGACTACAACAACGAGCCATACGAAGTGCTCTCGGCGCATATTTTCCGCATGCAACAGAGAAAGCCGGTGAACCAAACCAAGCTCCGTCATCTTGTCTCCGGCAAAGTAGTTGAAATCTCATTCCATCAGAACGAGACAGTGACCGAAGCCGATGTTGGCACGATGCAGGCGAATTATCTCTACACCAACAAGGGCGAGAGCTGGTTTGCGCAGCTCGGCAATCCAAAAAATCGTTTTTCTTTTCCCGAAGAGGTCGTGCATGACAAAGTGCAGTGGATTACGCAGAACAGCCTCGTTGACGTGATGACGTATGAAGAGAAGCCGATGACTATAAAAATTCCGGTAAAAGTTGATTTGGAAGTAAAAGACGCTCCGCCTGCGGTGAAGGGCAACACCGTCTCGGGCGGCACCAAGCTCGTGGAACTCATCACGGGCGCCAAAGTAGATGTTCCCCTATTCATCAACACCGGAGACATCGTCCGCATCAACACAGATACCGGCACCTATACGGAACGAGTAGAAAAAGCGTAGGAGCTACTACGCTGAGACGTATGGCATGAGCGCCATGTAGCGGGCGCGCTTGATTGCCTGCATTATGTCGCGCTGTTTATTGGCCGGAATGCCGGTGCGCTTCTTGGAGAGCATCTTGGCATGCGGATTGGTGAACAGCTTCAAATACGCCACATCCTTGTAGTCTATAAATTTCTTAATCTCTATTTCTTCGCGTTCAGCTTGGTACGCCATGATGAAATGTTTAAAAGTTTAAAAGTTTAAAAAGGAATGTCTTCGGGATTAATCTCTTCGTCCGGATACTTGATCGCCTCGCCCTCATCTTTTGGTGCGGACTGCTCGCTTTGCTCTGCGCGCGGAGCGCCAGAACCGCTCTTTCCGCCGTCAGCGCCGAACTGAAAATTATCAACGACGATTTCGGTACGGTACTGCTTCTTTCCGTCCTCCTTACCCTCCCACGAGCGCGTTTGGATGCGCCCTTCCACGAATATCGGGCGGCCCTTTTTCATATACTGCGCGATGACCTCCGCCGTCCTGCCGAATGCAACTATATTGTGGAACTCCGTCGCTTCCTGCTTCGCTCCGTTCTTGTCCTTATAGGTGCGGTTAGTCGCGAGGCCGAAGTTAGCGACATTGCTTCCGGACGGGAGCGCTTTGAGCTCCGGGTCGCGGGTGAGGTTGCCGTAGAGGAATACTTTGTTGAGGTACATGTATCGTATATTATACAACAACGTTTTCAAGCGCGGCGTCCAGTTCTGCTCCGGCAACCTCTTTCGCGTCCTCGGCGCGCTCCGCAGTCTTCATGGAGAGTTCGCGCATCTCCGCAGAGTGGCGCGCCGCATCCTTGGTTGTTATGAGGTCTATAAAACGGATGATGCGCTTATCGGCGCTCGCGGAAGCGAGTATATCTGCGTGGCTCTCTGCAACAGATTCGTAGACGACCCATGCGAAATATGCGGAATCAAAATCGCGTCTTCCCGAAGTTTCCTGTCGTGAGATAGTATAGGAGAGCTGTACTTTCTGCGGTTCGCCCTCGGCGACGATCGTACCCTTGCTCGCGACGAGCTCGCGGATTGCCTGATAGGCATTCTTCGCCTCCTCGGTCGGTAGTTCGGGGTCCAAATGGAAGCCGAGCTCGTAGACACGGGGGTCGGAGCCAGCACTGTCTAGCATCTCGTCAACGCTCATGTCCATATCCTGCTTCGCCATAATGGATAAATCCTATCACGCCGTTATGTTAGGCGCAAACATACACTTTACCTTACCGTGAACTATAGGCGATGCTAAGGTAAAGTGAAAAGTTGACGCGCGTTCGCGAGGAGAGCGGCGCGGACAGTTTCCAGAGGTTCGTTCCTAATCTCTGCGATTTTACCCACGACATCTATGACGGCGAGCGGGTCGTTACGAGAGCCGCGGCGGGAGACTGGAGCGACATATGGAGCATCGGTTTCAGAAAGAATGCTCGCGAGCGGAACGGCTTTGATGACTTCATCGTAGTCGCGAGCAAACGTAATAACTGCAGTGAATGAAATAGTGAAACCAAGTGCGATGAGCGCTTCAGCTTCCTTAATTCCGCCGACGAAGAAGTGGATGTCGCCGCGCACGGCTTCGCCGTGCGCGTACTTGGCTTCTTTCAAAATTTTTATCAAGTCATGATATGCGTCAGTCGTTCCAATGCTTGGGCGCGCATGAATAATGAGCGGCTTGTTGAGCTCAACGGCAAGAGCAATATGCGCGCGCAGAGCTTCGCTCTGCGCGCGCTTAACGTCTTCGTTCATTTCAGCCGGACGAAAGTAGTCCAGCCCGCATTCTCCTATCGCAACGACTT
>JACOXQ010000036.1 GCA_016182285.1 Candidatus Kaiserbacteria bacterium | reverse complement strand
ATCCGCCGAGGCGCGCTCCGTTCAAAAAGAAGCGGCGGTTGAATTCCATCGCGTAATTGTCGGCGTCGATCCACTGCGCGATCGTCTGCACCGTTCCGACGCCCTCGAACGGATCGCTCGGGTCGGGGTATTTTATGTGGAGCACTTCATAGGGCTTGAATTCGTAGACCTTCGTTTCGGTGCGGTATTGGAATTTTTCCACTGCGGTCGGGAATGTGTTTCGGTTGACGACAACCTTGACCTTCGCGGGATTCAAAACGTAAAGCGCCGTCGGCTTGCCCTTCTCGCTTTTCACTCCTTCGAGGTAAACGTAGGCGTTGCCGACGGCTTCCAAATGAGCCGCGATGTTGTACTTGAGCTCGAGTCCTGTCTGATAAGGATTGACCGCATCGAGCAGGTCGAGTATTTCGTGCTCGAAAATTTCCTCGTCTCCGTCCGCTCCGACTTTGAAAAGCTGGAGCTCCATCGACGCGATCTCCTCCGCGATCGCGCGGATGCAGGCGTAAACCCACCCCGCGTAAACTTCAAAGGCGCGGTCTACAGGGACTTTTTTCGAAGAGCGCCAAATAATAAAAGGGTCGCTTCCGCCCGAGGCGCTCGACTGCAATGCTCCCTTTCGGGAGTAGCCCCACTTGCTCAAAATTTTTTCCACGAATGTCATTTTGAAAATAAAAAAAGGGCTTGCGACGCCAGCCCTCTTTTGATCGTTCAAAAGAGAAATAACGTCACAAGCCCTCCATGTAATGGTCAGGTTGCTTGCGGTTTTCCGCAAAAATAAGTTTTCAAATCCCTACATTGGAATTATACAACGGAGGAGGGATGTCCACAAGGAACAATTGTGCATAAAAAGCGGCCGCTAAGCGATGTCGGTCACCACAAAATCATCCGTGTCGGGCGGCTTGCGCCTAATCCTGTACTCGGACAGGAGCGGTTTGCCGTCTTGAATCTTCACGATGAGTTCCCCGTGTTTAATCTGTGTCGCTTTGACGGCGATTTCTTTGATGGTTTTCTGCCATTCGATGTTTAGGTTTTTGAATAGTTGCGAGTCCATATCAAATCAGCTCTATGACTTCTGGTTTTTCCATGCCCTCGCTCCGCATGCCGCGGATCAAATGCACGCAGGCGTCCATCAGGTCGTCGTGATCCTCGATGCCGAAGCCCGTCAATTGCGCGATCAAATCCTCCGCGCCTTTTCTCGGGAACAGCACCGTTCCGTTTTGTATGAATGTTGCGGCCGCCCGCAGCCGCGCCCGCTTGTCCGTTCCGACCTTTATCGGCGTCGTTGGTATGCCGTGCCTCATTGCTTCCTCGATTGCCGCGCGCTGGTACGCTACATCCTCGACGTAAAACATCGGGATCGCGAGGCGCTTCATGGCGGCGTAGGTCGACCGCATCTGCTGGATGGTTTCAAAAAACGAAAGCTGGGCGTTGACGGGGTTCGGCAATATAAAAAGTTTCGTCATGCCTTCGACTTGCGACGTGACGCCAGCGACCATCGCAGTCGAATCCGCGCCTTGGCTTTTGCTGATCGCAAGGTCTACCGCGACGCCCGATTGCATGATCGGGTTGATTTCAATTCCCGTCTTTCGGTCTTTGTACGGCTGGGGAATCGCATCGTAGTATTGAATCCATTCGTCCCTGACCTCCTGCCCCTCGGGAGGCACGACTTTCAAAATGTATTCCCGAAGCCACGCCGTGTGGCGCACCTTCTTTTTTTGATTGTCTATCGATGCCTGTGTCGGGTATTTTCCTTTCCACGCGCAGTTCTCCCATTTTTCCTCTCCCTTGAAAAGCGGGTAGTCGCGGTGCATGAAAATCGGATCGTTTTTCAAGCGCGCCATCAAAGCGTCGGTGTGCAGGATGTTTCCGAGGACAACGAGCCGAGCGCTCGCTTCCTCGATTGCGGGGATCACTTCGTCGCGCAGCCACTTTTCGGTTCGGTCGCGGTATTCTTTTTTCTCGACTTTTTTTATTTCCTCGGGGTCGTCAATCACCACAAGGTCGGGGCGGAATTGCCTGTGCCTCAAGCCGCGAATGCGCTGTCCGCGCGAAATCGCCACGATTCGCACGCCGCTTGCAAGCAGGAGATTTCTCTTTGTCCATTCCTCCTGTTTTGAAATTCCTTTTGAGACGTCGCCGTAGTCGCGCAGGACGCATTCGTTTCCTTCGAGTTCGTACCGCAAGTTTGCAATCAAAAGCTGCGCCTGCGCGGATGTCTCGGCAATGAGCACGATAAATTTCGCCTTCTCCTCAAGCGCAGCCCACAGGGGGAGCGCGAGCGATCCGATCGAGCTCTTGGCAGAACCGCGGAATCCTATGACCGATAAAAATTTTATGCTCCAGTCCTCAAGGAGCGAAAAAAACTCGTCGTGAAAATCCGCGCGCGGAAGCGTGAAGTAGTGCATTAAATATTGCCCGCAAAATCCTTTCAGGGTTCGGCGGAGCTTTCGCCTTACTTCGAAGTCGTCGAAGACGTCAAAGCGCGGCTGGCTGTGTGCTTTGTGCTGTTCCATTGTTTGCATTGATTGTTTCCGCTTTCGGCGGTTCGATTTCCTTTAGCTGTTCGGGCAGGACGAATCCGAGGTTTTGGAACGCGCGCATCATCTGCTCCTTCACCTCGGCGGGCAGGGGGATGTAGCGCTTCTCGACCTCAAGCGTCCCGATGTGCCGTTCAAAAATTCCCATGTCCATTTCGATGTTGATAATGAGCGCCTTGAGCTTTACGAGCGCGGTCAAAGCCGCGATCTGCTCCTTGTAGCTCGGCGCGGGCATGCCCTGTTTTTGCAAATCCTCCGTGTAAAAGGCGATCCGCATGAGGCGCTCGAATACGATCCGCGCGTGCTCTTTGAATTTCGCCACCTCCTTTTCGGGCGTGTTGCGGAGCGTTTCCTCGAGGACTTCGCGGTCGACTTTCCGCACGAGCTTGTTGACGTACCTCCACGTCATCGGCTGGTTGCCCGCAGTTTTGAAGCCCCGCTCGAACAGAAGGTTTTGCATCCGCTCCGCCGAAACCAGCGGGTCGACCGCCAAAATGTCCCGTATTGCCTTTTTGATTTTATGTTCGTGAAGGATTTTCATCGTCTGCTCTACTCTGCCCTATTTCACCTCAAGCGGCGCGCTATGGCTTCTTTTTATGCGCTCCCACCTGTCCCGAATCTTGTCGCAAAAGGCAGGGTCGAGTTCGACCATAAACGCCCGACGCCCCGTTTTTTCCGCGGCCGCCATCGTGCTTCCCGATCCAGCGAACGGATCGAGTGCGATGTCGTTGCGCTTGGTTGAATTCCTCAATGCGCGCATGGCGAGCCAGTCGGGTTTTTCCGTCGGGTGCAGGTATTCCGTCACCGCTTTTCT